>DASTKE010000460.1:0-4087 GCA_035716105.1 Ktedonobacteraceae bacterium
TACTGGCCAGTAATAGGGTTTGTAGGGAAGAGGAGTAGAGCAAGATGCGCGTGCGAGACAGCCGCGGCTGTCTCGCACGCGCATCTTGCTCTACTCCTCTTCCCTACAAACCCTATTACTGGCCAGTAGCGGTGGTGAGTGGCACAACGAGGTTGCCATCCTGACCGCAGGATGAGAGGTGCAGGCCATCAGCCTGCGTGGTCAGACCGGTGCAGGTATATACCTGGGCAGGGCCAGGCTTTTGTGGCACCACGTAGTGCTGTGCGGCATCGGTGATCGTACACTTGCCGTTATCGCTCTTAATGGTGAACGTGCGGTTCACACCCGAATCCAGGCTTATCAGCATGTAGTCAAGTTTGGCGGGCTGGCATTGCTGGTATGCTTGCGAGAAGCAGAATTCCGCTGCTTTCGCCGCGTTGGTATCAGTCACGTTCCCCTGCGGCGTCGTGTGGATGGTGCCACACTGCTGCACCGCTGCCTTTGTGGGTGTCGGTGCCGTCCCTCCGCCTGTCGTCGTGCCTCCATTCGTTCCGCACGCCGCCAGCAGCGCTCCCAGGCAAAGCAGCGTGAGCAAAAGGCCACCGGAGAACAGCCTTCCCGGTCGGCTGCGGTCACGATCAATCGCGCCCCTACGCCGATCAGCAAGCACTTCATGCCTCGATGATCGATGTCGTGTTGTCTGCAACACAGTCGTCCCTCCTCAACGTAGAAAAAACTTTTTCCATCGTATGCCGTCAGCATCTACTCTCAAGACGCCACCCGCAAGAAAAAAGTTCCCGATCTCCGTCCTTGAAAAGTCGTAGGGGCGATGGTTGGCCATCACGGGCGTCCGTCTCCGTCCCCCGGACGGCCTCAAGGCATCGCCCCTACGACTTGCGGTTTCCTCCACAAGAATGAGAGCCATAGTTTCCCACCACTTGTTTTTCATTACCACAAGCGCTATAGTAGGGGAAACGATACCGCTATTTTCGTCCTGCGAAAGAACTATCAATCATAAGAGAAGCCGCTGATGTTGCATCGCGGCTTATGGAGAGAGCATAGAATGACAGATGTTATCGCCAATCTACATTTTTTGAACGCGCTGCTGGTGCTGGCCATCGGCACCATCACCGGAATCTGGGGACTGATCCTGTATTTCTTCGTCTTGAAGAAGTCCGCGCCAGCCGTCGCGACAGTCGAGGGCAGCGAGCAGACCGCGAAACCGGGGAAACCAGCCGTCATAGAGACGCCCGGTGCCTATAAAATATGGCGCGTTGCGCTCATCATCACCGCTATTGACGGGCTGCTGCAAGCGCTGTTGGGCTTGACGTTGCTGGCATTGGGCCAGCGACCAGGCACGGGAACGGGTCTCTACTACCTGCACTATGTCTATGGTGCGATTGTGGCGCTGGCAATTCCCGTGGCCGTTACCTATGCCACCAGTGGCAAGCATGTGCGGCGCGACCTGCTCATCTTCAGCATCGCGGCCCTCATCCTGGTTGCAGCGGGAGTGCGCGGTCTGATGACGGGTCCTCATTAAAGCTGGAAAGATAGAGATTCATGCGAGCGTCCTTTATCCACATCGCCGATACCCACCTGGGCTATGAGCAGTACGGCGTGCGCGAGCGTTTCAACGACTTTAGTCGCGCCTTCTGGAATATCATCGATGATGCCGTCCAGCGCGATATCGACTTCCTGATTATCGCCGGTGATCTGTTCAATAAGCGCGCCATCGATGCCCAGACGCTCATTCATGCCATCGAGGGGCTGAAGAAGCTGAAGGAGCGCAACATTCCCGTGATCGCCATCGAGGGCAATCACGACCGCAGCTACTACCGCGACGGCACCTCCTGGCTGCAATTCCTCTGCTACCAGGGCTATTTGACGCTACTTACGCCCGTGATGCGCGATGGCGCACCGGTCATCGCTCCCTGGCAACCGGAGACGATGCTCGGCTCCTACGTCGATCTCCTGCATGGACGCCTGCGAATCTACGGCCTTCCCTGGCAGGGCGCGGCCACGCACCGCAGCATGGAAGGGCTAGCAACCGCGCTGGAAACCGAACATTCTTTAGAGCAGGCGGGTCTCGAATACCGCCTGCTCATGTTGCACACGGGCCTCGAAGGCATCGTGCCGCGTATGCAGGGCCTGCCCACCATGTCGCAGTTCCGCCCGCTGCGCCCCTTCGTCAACTACCTGGCCCTCGGCCACGTCCACAAGCCCTACGAATTCGACGATTGGATGTACAATCCTGGCTCGACCGAGACCTGTGGCGCGGAAGAGGCCGCGTGGGACACTCGTGGCTACTACTACGTCGAGATCGATACAGAAAATCCACGCAATCTCCCCGACGAGACGCACCCGGCTCTCTACCACCGCGCCCAGCACATCCCCAGCACGCGCCGCCCCTTCGTGCGCCACGACCTGCGCGTCGACGGCCTGGACACGCCAGATGCGCTCTACGCCAAACTGGAGGAGTATTGCCAGCGCACGGGTGCAAGCTACGACAACGCGAGCACGCGCCCACTTGTCCAGATACACCTGGTCGGCACGCTCGGCTTCGACGCCGGCTCAATCGACATGGTGCGCATGGAAGAGATGGTGCGCAACTATTTCCAGCCGCTCTACGTGCGCGTCGACAACAACACCAACGACCAGGACTATATCCCCGACGGTGATGACATCGATGGCCGCGACCGCTCCGCCTGGCACGAACTGGAACGCCGCATCTTTGAAGAACTGGTCAGCCGCGACAACCGCTACCTGCCCTCTAAAGAGCAATGGAGCATCGTGCTCGCCGACCTCAAGCAGCAAGCCCTGCAAAAGGACGACCCATCCCAGATCGCCCAATTTCTCCGCACCAAACGCGCCGAACTGTTAGGGTCGTAGTTTGTAACGAGGAAGAGGAAGGCATGTGAAAAAGCTCTGCCATTGGCAGAGCTTTTTCACATGCCTTCCTCTTCCTCGTTACAATTCCCTCCTTGACATTCCCCTTCCTCACATCCTATACTTTAGGAAGCGCTTTAGTTTACTTAGTTGATAAAGTAACTATAGTTTCTTATCCGGTTTCAAAAGGAGCTTCATCATGGAAACTGTTGCTCAGAGGGCTGTGCCGCGTGTAGACGTGCATCTAGGGAAGTTTTCGCAGGCTTGTACCGTCCTGCTCACGGCACTGGCCTTTGTGTTTAACCAGCCAGTAATTGTATTGATTACCGCTATCATTATGGTATTAAGCGCGCTGGTGCCTGCTATCAGCCCGTATCGCCTGCTCTATAAGTGGGTTGTGGTGCCGCCTGGGTTGCTGAAGCCGCGCATCGTCGAGGATGACCCGGCACCTCACCGCTTTGCACAGGGAGTGGGTGCCGTCTTCTTGATTGCATCCTGTCTGCTGCTGTTCCTGACGAAGGCCACGGCGGTCGGTTGGGCGCTTGATTTGATTGTCTTCGTGCTGGCGGGTATCAACCTGACAGTGGGCTTCTGCGCTGGTTGTTTCGTTTATTATCACCTGGGTCGCCTGGGGCTGCTGCCGCGTGTGCGCTACGAAGGCAGCTTCCACTGGCGAGGAGTATAACCCGTTATGACTGCATTTCTCGTGCGCTTGCTCGTGCTGGCGCTGGCAAGCGTGCTGCTCTACCTGCTGGTCTGGTCTGGAAGGCGTTTTGTAGAGACGCGCCGCCAGCAAGCGCTCGCCGCCGCACCGCTGGCTGTCCTGGCAACTGTGGGCAATACGAATAATTCTCTGCTGCCAGTCGATGTAGCGAGCACAATGCCCGTGCGTATTCTGGCCTTCAGCAGCGCTGATTGCCACCAGTGCCACCAGTTGCAGGCTCCCGCCTTGCAGCGCGTGCAGGAGACGCGGGGCGATAGCGTGTCCGTGCTAGAAATTGACGCGCCCAGTTCGCCCGAACTGACGCGGCGCTATCACGTGCTGACCGTTCCCAGCACCGTCATTCTCGATGCCAGCGGTCACGCACGCGGCGTCAATTACGGCTTTGCCAACACCCGGCGTCTGCTGGAACAGGTAGACGAGGTGCTGGCAAAGGGATAGAGAGTATATAGTATGCATGAAACGGCGCGGCAATGGCGGTTAGCCACCATTGCCGCGCCG
>DASTKE010000461.1:0-5348 GCA_035716105.1 Ktedonobacteraceae bacterium
GGTCGTCGCCGTTACCTGAAATGAGCTATTGAGCGGGGTCAGATCAATCGAACCATTTGAGCTGATAAACCGATAGCTTCCGCTGGAATCAAGCTGTCCAGAGAAGGTGATATCGCCACTGGTCGTTTGCACCGTGGAACCGCCGCTCAACTGCATGTTTGTCAAGCCTATCGAACCACTATCGCTTATCACGGACAGTTGCCCGCTCACGCCATCGACATTCACGTCTCCATCGGTGGTATGAATAACCAGGTTCGCATTTGCAGGGACAGTGACCGTAACCGAGATATCGGAAAAACTGGGATTATTGGTGGTATCTATCGTGAGCGTACTGGCATCAGTCTGCGTGAAGTTGGCGTTTCCAGGTCCTTGCGTCTGGACAATCACCTCGGAAGCTGCACCGCTCGTATGGACATTGACCGTACCAGAAGCGCTGTAGATGTTGATGATGGGCTGCGCCCCAACGGTAAACTGCTTTGTCTGGTCGAAGGGAACCTGTTGCGCGGGGACGCTGCTATTCATACCCATGTGATGGCCGAATTCGCTGGCGGAACGTCCTATCGTGCCACCAATGACTGAGAACAGGATGAACGCCGCGATAATCCAGGGCCATATGCTGCGTCTCCGGCGCGGCCTTACCTGACCATATATCCCGCCCACTTGTGGCTGCTGAAGCGGTGGGGGCTGAAATTGCTGGTAGGACGGTTCTTGAGCGGCGTAGACATGCTCAGGAACTGGTTCCTCCCAGGTGTTGGACTGATTGGGCCGATCTCTATTGACCGGCTGCGGATGATATGGTTCCGGCTCCGTCCCCGCCTGTGAACCATGCTGCCCTGGCCTCCATTCGGGGTCGGCAAATTGCATCTCCTGGTCGTTCATCATCTTCGTGCTCTCCTGCTTATCCCGCTTTTCTTTCTGATTTACGAGTCAGAGCGGGGAGAGTTGCAGGTTTTTGTTTTTTCTACCCCTGTACTCTTGACCGCAGAGGTTGAGAAAGATACAATGTTCCAGAATACCCGGACCATCTTGTATCCAGCGGGCGTAGTGAAAGATGGAGAGGATTGCCCGTAATCATGCAGGACAGGATATTTTGTGTGTTAGGAAAAGGATAGAAACGTTATGTCTGAAACGAACCTGGAACAAACCGAATCGACGCAAGACCCGCAAATCGATGTAGATGAACCTGGAACACTCCATATAGAAGAGGCTACTCCTACTGCTAATGTGCCAACACCAACGCCGATTCCGGGATCGCAACCCTCGTCGACAACGTCAACCTCTGCGCGGCAGGAGCGACCGGGAACGGTGGAACACCTTGCCGCACGGCGTCCCGTTACACCACTTGAGGCGGACGCACCGGAGGTGAAACAGCGCCTGGGTGAGCTGCGCATCGAAATTACGCGCCTGCTCACCAATATGCGCTGGGCCAACGTATCAGTTCAAGATACCGCCGATAGTTTGATTCCGCTGCTCGATTGTGGTTCATTCCGGCAATGGTCGCCTGTCCTGCTTCCCTTCCTTTTAGAAATCGACCGGGCCGGCAATCTTATTCCCGTCTGGCTCAACATCATTGAGCAGGGCGATCCCACAGACCTGTCGCCAGAGACCAATCCCGCCGAAACGACCACCGGCAAAGCCAGGCGTATCGCCATCCTCATGCTGGGCTATTACAAGTCGTCAGAGTTTTCCGCCAAAAGCACACCGATTGGCTTCCGCCCGGGCCAGAGAGCGGCTAAAGACAGAGAAGACCTGTATAAAGTACTTGGCAAACTCTCCCTCGACCCCAATATCTCCCTCTACGCGACGCAGTCGCTGCTCAACCAGGGCAACTCACCGGCCATGCAGGCACTGATCAGCGCCTTGAAAGAGGCGGAGGGTTGGGCGAAGGTGGATATCGTCGAGACCGCGCTGAAATTCAATCAGCCCAGTTTCTATGATTTCTTGCTGGCAAGCGGCTTTGAGCGCGCTCAAGGACTGGAAAACTACCTCGCCGTGCCAATCTATCGCAGTGTTCCACTGGAACGCTACCTGCGCGGTGGGGAAGACGTGACGCCGCGTCTCTCACAGCAAGCAGCACTGGTATTTAGCCAGATCATGCAGGACAGCCAGAATCAGCCGGTGCCAAAGACGAGCGAGGACAGTGTTCCGGTGCTTTTCGAGCGTGACCTGTCTGCGCTGGCAAGCGCGCTATTCGAGGGCGCTCGCCGCAGTCCAAACTGGCAATCCGCCATCGCGCTCCACCGGCTGGCTACGCTGCTTGGCCGCTACTGGGCCGATATCTCACGGGGCGCGCTACAAGATGCTCGTATCGTGGGACCTGTGACAGCCTGCCTGCCCATGATGCCGGAAGTAGAACGTTGGATGGATGGACCAGGACGCGATGTATTGCTGGTCTCGCTCGCCGAGGCCAACGACGAAACCACTACACCCATCGTCAAAGTGATCGGCGAACTGCGCGAGCCTCGCGCTATCTCTGCCCTGCTCGCCCGTGTGGACAGCACAACCCAACTGACCGACCGCAAGCAAGCCGCCGTCCTGGGACAGATATGCGATGCTCTCGGTCGCCTGGGTGATCTGCGCGCCGAGCCTTCCCTGCTCGGCCTTATTGGCCGCACCGTCTCTCTGCCAGCGCGTGCCAGTCTGGCGAAACGAGGCGCGAATTTGCCGCAGGGCGATGCCAATATTCCCGCCAGCGTCATCTACGGCTCGGTCGTACGCGCCCTGGGACAACTGGGTGATCGCAACGCCTTTGACTTCATCCTGCGTGCCAGCGGCGATTTCGACCCATATGTGCGCACACAGGCTCTGGAATCCCTCAAGCGCATCGACCCTACAGGCGAGATGATGAGCAGCCGCCTCACAGCACGAGAGGCATTGAACGATCCGTCTGATGGCGTCGTGCGTGCCGCCAGCCAGCTTGTCGTCCAGTATCGTGATAGGGAAGCCATTCCACTGCTGCAAAATCTCAGCATGACACGTCCGCAACTTGCCCCCGCCGCCTATGATGCCCTGCGCCAGCTTGGTTGAAAAAATAAGCGGGACAGGTTCGTACCCGTGGCGCTCACAGGGATTGGAGTGAAGCGCCACGGCGCGACTTTTCTATAGCCTTATTCGCTTATCTTGTGTTGCATTGTGATATTCCTCCAGCAGCGCCAGCATCTTGCCTTTCTCTTCTGGCCTGATACAACCGAGGCCCAGGCCCGCAATAACTTGCGCCACCTGAAGAGATCAATGGCTGGTTCGGCTTTGTCGCCGTGCCACCGGCTCCCCTCTTCCCGGACAGTTTCACCTTCAGAAAATGTGCGCCATTGTGTGGTGTTCCACCGCTCCGTTGGTAACTGCCGACGATGCACTCAACCATGCACCTCTATCAGATCAACGGCGCGGTCCAGAGGACGGGCAGGAGCGAGACCGCGTTTAGCTACTGTGACGCCAACTTCGCCGAGGTGATTGTCGGCGTTGATCCCGACCCGTGTAACAACGAACGTATGATTCAGTGGGCCAGGGATTATGGGAAGGTCCGGTTGAACGTGCAACATCGTGCGCTCAACTGGACTTCTATGGTGCTATCAAAAACCTGCTGGACAATTCTGTCTTAAAAAAGACAATAGTTATGCTTCTAATGAAGGAAACAATAGTGATGTTAAAAGAAAAAGAGTATCATGGATATGAACCAGAGCAGTCTGGAAATGAACACATTCCTTGTGTCAGAACGTATATGACAGAGGCAGGGCCGCTGTTCCTGCGTAGTTGCTGTCCTCCCTCCCTGGTGGAGAGTTTGCAAATAGATAATGGGCTGCGCGCTTTCGCCCGCCTCCCCGAACGCGAACACGAGTTGTTGCTCTCAATCGCCCGCCAGCCAGAAAGCAGGTTGACACTGGCTTATACCACCACGGGCAAGATTGTTGGACAGGCAACCCTCGCGCCTCTGGATGGCTGGTGGCAGGGAATCGGCAATGCCTACGAGGTCGCGGTTGAAGTCAGCGCATCCTGGCGCGAACTGGGTATTGCGCACCAACTGCTCGCTCTAGCGCTTGAGTTTGAAACCGTGGAAGAGTTTCTGATCATCGGTCTGGGTCTCTCCTGGCACTGGGATTATGAGGGATTGGGCATGTCCCGCTTCGATTATCGTGAGATGATTGCCCGGCTCTTTGCCGCTTATGGCTTTGCCGAATATCTCACCTCCGAACCAAACATTCGTACGGACCCCGCCAACATTCTTGTAGCTCGTCTTGGCAGTCGTATTGATGGAGAGCACATGAACCGCTTTTTCCAGCGACTCCTCCAATCAGAGACCCTTCCAGGGTTTTAGAAGCGGGAATGCAAAGGGCTGGTCGCCCTTTGCATTCCCGCTTCTACGAGGGCAGCCATTTCTACCAACATATGGCCGTACCAGATTGTTCCGGCATGTAGCACGTTTTTCTTATGTGTCCTGCTGTTTTTGTAACTCCCCTGTATACTGAATAAAAGAGAGAACATCAGAGCAGTCATTAAATAGATAGATGAGAGTGCTATCTCTCACATTATTCTTGATGGATACGAGGAAAGCAGGCTATGACAATGTTGGTAGGGAAGACGCTTGGTGGGTATCGTCTGCTACAGCTCATTGAGAGCGGTGGAATGGGCGATATTTACCTGGCTCAACATGCGCGTATCGGACGCAAGGTTGCTATAAAGGTCGTGTGCGGCGACTTACGCGCCGTACCCAATACGCCAGAAGGCAAACAAGCGGCCTTACGTTTCGAGCGCGAGGCGCGTGCCGTTGCCGAATTGGAGCATGAGCATATTTTACCGCTCTATCATTTCGGCGAGGATACCGCTGATGCCGGTGGCATGCCCATCACGTATCTCGTCATGCCCTACCTTGCGGAAGGCTCACTCTGGAACTGGCTGCAGAAGCGCACGCAGCAATTTGGCTTTGGCTGGCCCATTTCCGCCGAGGAAGCCGGTTACTACCTGATGCAGGCGGCGGCAGGCTTACAATGCGCGCACGATTCCGGCATTATTCACCGCGACATCAAGCCGACGAATTTTCTGCTGCGCGTGGAACACAGCCCGCTCAAAAATGGTCAACGGGCGTACCTGAACAGCATTTTCCCCTACGGCAGACCGCACCTGTTGCTGGCCGACTTTGGCCTCGCCGCCTTCTATCGCAACGGGCGCTCGCTGCATCGCTCAGTTGGCACGCCGCTCTACATGGCCCCGGAACAGTTTGATGATCCCTCGCTCTCCACCTCCGTGCATGTCGGGCCAGCCGCGGATCAGTACGCGCTCGCCGTCATGATCTACCAGTTAGTGACCGGGCGTGCGGTCTTCGAGGGCAACGCATCGCAGTTGCTGCACCATCA
>DASTKE010000462.1:0-4207 GCA_035716105.1 Ktedonobacteraceae bacterium
CCGACGTATGGATCAAGCCCGACCACTTGAATGGCCGCTTGAACCTGCTGTTGCAGCAAGGTGTAGCCCAGGCTCAACATGGCATTGATCGGGTCGGTCGGTGGACGTCTGCGGCGGCGCGTAAAGGTCAGTGGGCCGCGCAGCAATTTGCCGAAAACGCTGAAGTACGAGGCCGAGCCGTTGCCCTCGACACCCAGCAGCGAACCGACGGTAGCTGCCTTCGGTATCTCTCGCACCATGTACTGGATCGCTTCGGCAGCCCGCGCCACCTCGCTGTCCTGCAAAACGCGATTAGAACGCAGCAGCATCGTGCGCATATTCTCCAGTTTGCCCTTCACACACGCTCCCGCTACCAGTAAGGCGCGGGCAGGGTCGACATGCGCCCGGAATTGTTCGCGGCGCAGGAAGACATTTTTCGCCACCGGCGGCGAAAGTCTCCCCCGGAAATGCCCGTACATCGAGAGAAAACACACCTCTATCCCCATTTCCAGCAGCGTGTGCAGCGCGGGCGTCGTCAACGTCACATCTCCCGATACCACCACCTGCGATACGTTGATCAGAGGCACCTCCACCTTGCGTTTGTCGGCATACTGCACGACCAGGTACTCGTCCCGTTTCTTCACAATAGACTGTTGCTCGTTCAAATAGAGTGTCGCCATTCCCCTTGCTCCTTTCCTAACGCCAGCACCTCGCGAGGCAGACAAAGCGGTTCCAGACTGCAATCCCGGCATTTTGGATGCAGCGAGGGCAGCCCATTACGCCGCGTCGTTTTGCCGATCAGCGGCGGCGGAAGCTGACCGCGTTCCAACAGGGTAAATGCCTGCTGAATCGTCTCCTCCGTGTGCCACCGCAACGTCTCGTCAAACACCACTTCTTCACGCCTCGCCGAGCCAAAGTAGAAGATGTAGCCCCGTGTAATCGAGCAGTTCAGCATCTCCTCCAGGCACAATGCCTGCGCGCACAGTTGAACGTGATCGTTCAGCCACTCACCCATCTTGCCCTTCTTGTACTCGATGGGCGTCAACTGGCCCTCCTGCTCCTCCACCACATCGGCGAAACCGCTCAAACGCAAGCGTTCCGACCATATCCAGACGCGCCGCCGCACCAGTTTGCCATCGTCCATCGTCGTGTTCCCCTCGTCGCTTCGTGTGTGGCGCAGCGTCCCCTCGGCAACATGCGCGTTCTCTACAAACTCGCTCAAAGCGCATTCGTAATAGAAACGTCGCGGGCAGTATTCCAGCGCGTTCAGATACGAAATGGAGAGCGTATCCATATCCAGGTCAGTCTCGTTTACCATCATGCTCCCTCCTGCACCTGGCACCCACCAGGGATGCCACTCCATGCAGCGCAACGCCTACACGGGGCGCACCTGCCCCATACCCATCGGCGTCTTGTAACCTACACCCGTGTAAAAGGCAAGCTGGGCCAGCAAAAGCAACTGCTGCCGCACCGTCAGCGGAGCCTCCGGCGTCACGGCCTCATCGGGTCCGCGCAGCACATAGGTGCAGTTCCCCACGAACCCGCGCTGTGGATGCGCAGCATACTGCACGCGATGCGGTCGCAGATCATAGTCCTCGATCACCACTCCATCCAGCTGAAGATAGCGCTCGATGCGCTCTTGCTGCACAACACCGGCCAGTTCTGGCGGGGCCAGCGTCTGCCAGCGCCGGGCCAGCCACGGAAAGACGTACTGCGGCAGCGGCAAACGCGCATAAAAATTGCCATAGGTCTTATCAACGATATTGATCCAGTTAAAGGTCGTCAGCGAAGCAAATTCCAGTGTGAGCGGCGCTTCCTTCCCCGGCTTCTGCTCCTTCGCCCTCTCCACCAGGTGCGCAAACGACGTGAAACCGCTCCACCCACGCGGATCATCCCGATCAGCAATCACCTCCTCCAACAAAAACGTCTGCTTGCCAAGCTGCATAAACGGCGGCTTCTTCGCCCCAAACTCCGTCATATTAAAGTGCAGCAGCGTATTGTAAAACAGCGGGAACAGCTCCCCCATCAGCAGCGTAATACGCACGCTATACGTCTTCTCCGGCCTCAGCGGCAAATGCGTATTCTCGCGTTCCGCCGCCCGCAGCCGCTCCACCGGCAGGGGAAACTGCAAACTGGAGCAGGTAAACAGCCGCCGCTTATTGCCATCATGCAACGTCGCCGCCACATCAGGTGCAGCCGCCCGTATCCACTCTAGCCACGCCCCATGCACCAGTTCCCCCGAAAACGGCATCAACGTCCCCTCCCCCAGCGGCCTCAATCGCACCACCAACGCATACAACCGCGCCGGAGCGTTCGCTGTTGTCAGCATATCCATCATTGGTAAAACCTTTCTTAACTCGTGCAAGAAACAAGTTGATATTCCGTTCCGTAGGGGCGGGAGCGGGGTTAGGATGGGTGGGGGCGCTTGCGCCGCCCTTTACTCTCGCGGACATTGGCCCTTGCTCCCCCAGGGCAGCGCGGCCTTCTTCATCCCCCGGATGCGGCTGTGCTCCACCCCACATCCGCCACGCCAGCGGCCATACAAGGGGATATCTATGAAGAAATAGGGCGGCGCAAGCGCCCCCACTCCACCTCCCCACAGCCCCCGCCCCTACGGGTGTCCACGCTCTGACCAAAAACCTCCACCTGGAGGATATCAGAGCCTACCCCGGGGCAACCGCAAGGGCCACCTGGAACGGAATGCACCTCACTCAGGCCAACAAACGCGCATTACGTCCGGGCTGATAGCGCATTCCTACTGGCAAGCGCACAATGCGTCCTCGCTTCTCGTTCTCATCCTTGAGTTCGTAGTACTCGCCTGAGTAATAGGCGTTGGTAATCAGGCTGGCCGGAGCCATCGCCACAATGTTGCAGTTTTCCGGCGAGAGCGAGAGGTCAAGCGGGTTAAGCGCTCCCTCTACCCGATAGCTACCCTGCTTAAGCTGACCATACCCGCGCTGTATCACATCCACCCGTGCCTTTGCCATCCACTTGCCCAGGCGAATCCAGCGCGGGAACGCCATCTCGTGCTCGCTCAGCACACAGAACTCTAACACGCTTTCCGGCGCAAGCTCCTTTGCTCGTCCAAACACCACCTGATTTGAACTGATCTGTGGTGTGAGGTTGTAGTAATTGACATTCGCCATCTTGAAGGTGTGAAAGGCGAAGCTGAAGTGCAGGGGATGTGCGGGTGTCACGTACACCCCCTGCTCGTTCAGCATACCCAGGTCTTCTTGATAGCGCGGCACCTGTGCAAGATTCGTGTAAGGAGCCTTCACCAGCCCAAGCGCGTAGGTCAGCCCGTAATTGTGCAGGTATTTCTCCGTCTCATAGAGACGCCCCATCTCTCGCGAGGCATAGAAGAGAAAATCGTGCAGCGTCAGGCGACAAACCGTAATGAACATGGGATGCTCCTACCTACTTCTTGCCCTTCGCCTTATCTTTTGTGCCAACGCCATATGCCTGCGCGTAGCGGCTCGCCTCGGCAGTCGCTTGCGCCAGCAGCACGTTCAAACGCTCCTCATTGCTGGTGATCTGCGTCACCTCTGACAGCAGAGCTTGCAGGCGCTCCCCGGCAAAGAGTCGAGCCACCACACCATCCTCCTGCAACAACTCTGGCACCACGGCATCCATTGCCTCCAACACCGCCTCCTGTGACAGCGGCGTTCTTGCCCGCTGCTCAAACGAGAGTGCGTCATAGACAGCCTGTGTCAACTGCAAGTTGGAGAAAATCTCACCATCAGAGAAAACCACGCCCATGACATGGTTCTCAACCGTTCCCGTGCGCGTATTCTGCGCGCCATAGCGCTTCGTGCGCAAGATATTGTTCAACACGTAGATAAATTCGGCCTCTGTCGGGTCCTTGATCGTCACCACCGAGGGGAAGTAAACCTGCGGTAACACATAATCTTGCTCGCCCAGCGCCGTCTTCATCTTCCCATCTTCGCTCATCGTCCCGTTCTCCGAAGGCGCATTGAAGGTGAACTGCTGGTGCGACATGTCATATCCGGTGATAGAAAAGGCCGAGTCGACCAGCACCTTCGAGCGCTCCGACCCCGAATCGCCAATGGCAAAGCCGTAGTAGATACAATCGGGGCAGCGCTTGCAGAACTCGCTTGTGTTATACTTGCAGTTCTCCACAAAACCGTAGCGCCGCAGCAACTCGCGCCCCGTCAGGCGCTCCGGCGTCGACTGCTTGCGCTTGAAGAGCACGATGCGCGTCCCGGCA
>DASTKE010000463.1:0-3418 GCA_035716105.1 Ktedonobacteraceae bacterium
TGCGCAAGCCAATGGCGCTGGTTCAGTGGCAGCAACAGGCACAGCTCGGACTAAAGCCAGCGCCACGGCTCGTGCTTCGGCGGTTGCCGCCACTGGCACAGCGCAGGCCAGCGCCACCGCTGTTGCAAATGCCACCGCGACTGCTAACGTTAGAGCTACAGCTACTGCCAGCGCCTATCCTATACCAACCTACATTCTCCTGTCCGCCAAAGGCACTCTTCTGCTCAGCGACCCACTGCAGGACAATAGCAAAGGCTACGGCTGGTCGAATAGCGGCTCGTGCCAGTTTACCTCTGGCACATATCACGCCTCAACGCCGGGGCAGTTAGCCTACTGTAATGGCAGTGCCAGCAACGTTTCACATCTCAATAACATCATCATCGAGGTGCAGATGACCATCGTGCGGGGTGATTGCGGCGGGATCGTCTTCCGTGCCAATCCAGCCAGCAACTCCTACTACGCCTTCGAGGTCTGCCAGGATGGCAGCTATACGTTGAGTTCGTATGCCAATAATCAAGTATCTGGTGGACAGGCCATGATGTCCAACACCTCCACAAGCATCAAAAAGGGCTATAACCAGACCAATGTGCTTGATGTTGTGGCCAACGGCAGGGAAATCGCGCTCTACGTCAACGGACAGTGGATTCCTGGTACAAATGATACCACCTACACGAGCGGCGGAATTGGCGTACTGGCGGATGCTGTTCATGGTCATGGCACCGATGTCGCCTATAGCAACTTGAAGGTGTGGACTCTCGCCTGAGGCAGAAAGTCAGAGGGCTGGTTGGAAGCGGTCGCTTCCAACCAGCCCTCTGACTTTCTGCCTTACCTGCCAACCAGGAACGCCAGCAAGCTGTTGGCAGCGGGACTGGCGACAGCGAGGATGATCTGCGTGGCGAAGGTAATCACGATCAGGGCTGCCGAGGTCAGCGTGATGGCGGTGCCGAGGCCGATAGGCGTTGTCAGGCGGTCTGGCTTGAGCGGCGCATCAAAGTACATGGCTTTGATGATGCGACCATAGTAGACTAGCGAGACGATGCTGTTGACAAGCGCGACCACGACTAGCAGTGTCTGCCCGCTCCCCCAGGCGGCGGTGAAGATGAAGACCTTGCTGACAAAACCGGCCAACGGCGGAATGCCGGCCAGCGAGAGCAGGCAGAGCGCCGTACCCGCGCTGAGCAGCGGCGCACGCCGCCCCAGGCCCCGGAAGTCTTCGATGCGCTCTCCACCCGTCGCGTTCGCCAGGGCGATGATACCGGAGAAAGCTCCCAGGTTGGTAATCACATAGACCAGGATGAAGAACAGCACGGCAGCAATGCCATCCGAACTCCTATTCGCGAAGCTGGCGATAAAGCCGACGAGAATGTAACCCGCCTGCGCAATGCTGGAATAGGCCATCATGCGCTTGACGTTGGTCTGCACCGCCGCTACGAAGTTGCCCAGCGTCATTGTGAGAATGGCGACAATGGAAAATATGACAACCTGCGAGGTGAGGTTGATCTGGAACAGACCCCCGTCGATGAAGACGCGGATCAGGGCAGCGAAGCCCGCCGCCTTAGAAGCCACCGAGAAGTAGGCCGTGGCGGGTGTGGGCGCGCCCTCGTAGATATCCGGCGCCCACATGTGGAACGGTACCGCCGAAATCTTGAAGCCGAAACCTGCCAGCACGAAGACCGCGGCCACCATTTCTATCAGGTTGCCCGTGACAAAACTGGTGCGAATGGAGGTGGCGATGCCCATCAGATCGGTGGTTCCCGTCAAGCCGTAGAGCAAGGCGAAGCCGTAGAGCAGGATGGCCGAGGACATAGCACCCAGCAGGACATACTTGACCGCCGCCTCGGCTGAACGCTCGCTGGTGCGAATCAGCCCCGCCATGATGTAGAGCGGAATGCTCGTCAATTCCAGCGAGATGTAGATGGAGATCAGTTCGGTTGTGCTCGCCATGAACATCGCACCCACGATGGAGAACAACATGAGCGTGTAGAATTCTCCATCCGCTCGCACATACTTCCCGAGGTAGCTGTAGGACGCCAACAGCATCACGACCGCGATAATCAGGAACACGAACTGGAAAAAGATGGAGTACTGATCGACCACCAGCATGTTGAAGAATGCGTGGTGAGGCACGGAGAAATCGAGTGAGAGCGCCAGCGAGATGGTGAAGGCCAGCGGAACGATGAGGCCGATTAGCGCCACCGTCACCGTCACGATACGCCGCCGCACAAAGAGATCAACCAGCATCACGGCGAGTGCCAGCAAGGTCAGGCTCAACTCCGGCGAGAGGAGGTAGAGGTCATAAGGCTGAATTGGTTGTACATTCATAGCAAATCCCCTCCCGGTACTAATGCAGCACTATAGTACTGACCGTATGAATAATAGCGGTCAGCGAAGGCGTAATCACATTCACAAGAAATGCAGGATAGATACCCACGAAGACGATCACCGCCCCCAGCGAGTAGAGCGGTATCGTTTCACGCAGCGAGGCATCGGGCAACCGGTTCCAACGGGTATTGAACGGGCCGTAGAATATCCGCTTGAGCATCCAGAGCAGGTAGCTGGCGGTCAGGATCATGGTGAAGACGGAGATCACTGTGACCGCAGTCCAGATCTGGAAGCTGCTGGTGAAGGTCATATATTCGGCGACGAACCCGGCCAGACCGGGCAGACCCAGTGATGCCAGTCCAGCGAAGGTGAAGAGCGTCGCCAGTATGGGCATCTTTTTCGCGACGCCGCCAAAGACGGCAATCTCGCGTGTGTGGGCATGATCGTAGATTACGCCAACACTGAAGAACAACATGCTCGTAATGAGGCCGTGGCTAAACATCTGGATAGTCGCGCCCGTCAGCGCCGCCATGTGGAAAGCAGCACCGCCAAAGCCAGCCGCCGCAGCCGCCACGCCAAGCAGGATCACACCCATGTGGCTCACACTGGAATAAGCGATCAGCCGCTTCATGTCGGTCTGCACGAGACAGATGCCCGCGCCGTAGATAATGTTAATCACTGCCAGCACTGCCAGCCAGCCAGCAAACTGCTGGACACTGGCGGGCAGCAGCGTCAGACAGACGCGAATCAGACCGTAAGCGCCCATCTTGAGCAAGATGCCGGCCAGGATCACGCTGACCTCTGTCGGCGCGTCGGTATGCGCATCCGGCAGCCAGGTATGGAACGGGAACATGGGAATCTTGACGGCAAAGGCCAGGTAGATCAGCAGGAAGGTGAGCAATTGCAGGCTCATCGTGATGCCCAGGAACGTCACGCTTCCGTGCTGGAAGTTCGTCGCGAAGAACTGCATACTGGCGGTCTGACCACCCAGACTGAAGTAGAGCAGCAGGATGCCGACTAGCATGAAGGTGCTGCCGAAGAACGTGTACAGCAGGAACTTCCAGGCCGAGTAGATACGCCCCGGCATTCCGTGCTT
>DASTKE010000464.1:0-7177 GCA_035716105.1 Ktedonobacteraceae bacterium
TATGCAGGTCGGTTCGACGGTAGCAGCCGATATGTGCCTCCGGTTGCCAACAGCTACCATGTCAGTTCTTCCAGGTACAAGCATGGACGATAACAACTGTATGAACTAGAGAAAAGTCGACGATCTCATAGAGGATGGGAAACAAGCAGGAGGAAGCGCGATGCATTGCGCCTCCTCCTGCTTGTTTCCCATCCTCTATGAGATCGTCGAGGATGCCGGTATTGCCAGAAGACTTTACGGCTTTTGTCCCCAGGCCGTGAGCAGGTACCAGAGAGCGCAGAAATCGTCTGACATCATCTCCACTTCTGCTTGATGATACAATTGATCCGCCTCCTCCTGCGTCGCCTCACCCATCGCGGTAAGAAATGGCTGAACCAGTTTCATCAGCGTCCTGATGTCTTCAAAGAAGGCGGCATGATCGGGCGTTCCTGCCGACCAGTCGATCACCCAGGGCTTTATCTGGATATTTTGACACCCGGCCTCCCGCAGGATACGTCGTAGCACGGGGGTGTTGCCGGTATTGCGCCCATCGGGAGAGAATGTGCATCCAGAGCTTTTGAAGGCGCGAAGCCACTTTCCACTCAGATCCTCAAAAGCAGGGCCATTGGTAACGCTATAATGCTCTGCCTCTGTATGGCGGATAATGCCACCAGGCCGGGTAATCCTCACCAGTTCTCGCTCCGCGCTCGGCCACGTTGTGGTCGGAATCACGGTCATAAAGCGAGCATTGACGAGATCGAAGTAATTATCGGGATAGTCCAGTGAGTTATTCAAATCAATGACTTTGAAACTGGCGTTGTCCAGTCCCCCGACACGCGCCTGTGTGTTGGCATAATTGATCATGCGCTCATCAATATCAAAGCCCATCACCTCTAAATGGGGATAGGCCTGCGCCAGCGAAAGCACCCATCCTCCCGAACCGCAAGCGACATCAAGGACGCGGTGAAATGGGGCCAGGAAGGCATCCAGATCGGGATGTTCAGGGATCAGCCCGCCCAATGCTCTTGTGAAAGCCTGCTCTTGCTCGACGAGGCGGGCAAGCTCGGCTCCGCTATCTTTCACGAAATAGCGGCTTTCGCTTTGCTCAGGTCCTAATGGTTCTGGGGTTGTTGCCATGAATAAGCTCTCCTTTTCTTTTCTATCGAACAAAACCCATCACAGCCCTCCATCTGAGGAGAGTGGGAGTTTCAAAAGTATTTCTTCGAGTTGTTGCCAGACTACCTGTTCTGCTTGTTGCAAAGGGAGAGGATGTCCCGCGTGGACAGCGTCCTGCATCACCTTGACTACGCGCTGCCTGAAGCTGGCAAAATACTGCTGCTGAACAGCAAATGAAGGCATAACTTGCAACTGAATAAGCTCTTGCGGATAAAAATCTTCGGCGGCAAAGGCCATTGACATCAAATATCCGTAACCTTGAACGAGGGCAATCCGGAGCTGTGAGATAAAATACTCTGGCTGCGTGCTGGAAAACAACAGGCAACCGGCAACCCGATTGGCATCCATCAATGGAACCGCCACGGCGCTTATCTCGTGCTCCACCAGAGAAGCCGGATAGTAGTGTCGCTCAGCCTTGAGGTTATGGATGGTGGCAGACCGGCCCGACATCACAACGTACCCTGATAGCGATTCTGCTCCCAGGAACATCGGCTGCTCCAACTCCGCCTTCCAGGGACTTGTTCCCCTGCCTATGCTTTCATGTAATGTGCGAATGCTTCCATCACTGGAAGGGGGCATACAACGCACCACATTAATCGACATGCCAACAGGGACGGGATCAAGTTGGCGAAGCGCGTGCTGCAACACCTGATGGCTAATGGCCCAGAAACGCATGGCATCTGAAGTAGTAGCGCGAGTTTCAAACACCTCTCGAACAAAGGAAAAAGGAATCTCCTGCAACGGAGTCATGTCTTCCTTGAGAGAATCCGCATGGAGAAGTCCATCTTGCTCAAGCAGCGATCGGAACTGCGCCTGATACGGCACTGGCAAGGCATACAACAATTGTTGCAAATTGGCGAGGCGGGGTACCGTATCGCCCTGCGCCCAGCGCGAGAGCGTAATCGAGCGAACCCCAATAGCCGCCGCAATCCGGTCACGCTCAGCAGGATTGCTAAGAAGGGATTGGAGCAGATCACGCCACGATGATACTTTTTGCATGTCAGGTTCCGCGAACTTTACATCTTTCTTCGTACACCAACTTCATTTTTTAGAGTAACACGGAAGAGTATATACGTCAAGTAGGGGCGATGCCTTGTGCTCGCCCGTGTCCATGGAGGGCAACCGCGGGCGTCCGTCTCCGTCCCCCGGACGGCCTCAAGGCATCGCCCCTACAACATCCGGTTTATGCTCATATCTGTCATCTGAAACTCAAATATGGTAAAATCATATAGGATGCAAAGGATGCTTTTCAATCGTTGACAACACCGAAAGCATTTTATATGCAATCGTGAAGTATATTTTGGAAGGGATAGAAGAAGTGAGACGATTGACCCGGCTGAGTACATGGATACGTTTCCTTTCCACATGGCCTTTCCTCATTCGTTTTAGCATCGTCACCGCGTGTTTTCTCATTTGCCTGGGTATCTATATCCTTGTCTTTCCGGTGACGCACCAGGGAAACATTCTTACCATTCCCCTCATTATGTCCGCCTGGATGTTTAAAAGGCGAGGGATGCTTCTCATGGTTGGAATAGGGGTAGCACTCCTGATGGTGTATCAGACCTACAGGCTGGGAACCCTGTGGTGGCCTACTCCGTTTGCGCTCTCATTTTTTAGCAACGCGCTTATTCTCCTCTTCGTTGGTTTTGTCATTGCAGCCCTGCGCGATTTTGTTGATGCCACTGATAGCGCTCGACAGCAGGCCCAACAAGCGCAAGAACAAATAACGCTGGCATATGAAGAGCAACGGCAACTCAATGCTCTTAAAACGCAGTTTATCCTGAATGTGAATCATGAATTGCGTACTCCACTTACCGCCATCCTCGGCTCTCTGGAGCTATGCCAGCTTATTTTGGAACGAGAAGGTTCTCTTGAACGCACATTACATGAAGATTATCTTAAAATCGCAGCCGAGCAAGGTGAGAAATTACGAACTCTGGTCGAGGAAGTGCTGGATAGCAAAATTATCACCGATCAAAACGTTCAATCCGTAGATGAAAAAATTGCTATCGCTCCATTGGTCCAGCAGGTTCTCCATGCCCTTGATGCAAGGGAACGAGAGTGCCATCCTATCCTGCTCGATATTCCTGAGCACCTCACTGTCTGGGCGGACGCGGAGAAAATGAGCAGAGTTCTCGCTCACCTGCTTTCTAATGCTTGCAAATACTCTCCCACTGGAACCCCGATTACTATCAGCGCTAAAGAACAGGCCACTTCCGAACAAAGAGAACATCCCGGACATGTCGTATGTATCAGTGTGCAAGATAGAGGTCCCGGTATTCCAGCAGATGAGCTTTCTTCCATCTTTGATCAATTTACCCGACTCAAGCGTAACGTCGGAGGAACTATACCAGGCAATGGACTTGGGCTTTACATCAGCAAAACGCTTGTAGAAGCCATGAACGGCCATCTCTGGGCGGAGAGTACCGGCAGAGATGGTGAAGGAAGCTGTTTTCATTTCACCCTTCCCTGCCCTCCATTGCAACAAAGCGTTTCCAAAGTGAGAGAAACAAGCCTCCCCAGTTGAAAAAGCTCTTGAGAAGCGTTGTGACCTGTTTCATACAAGTTTGGCAGACCCCTTCCCGACTATGGTACAATAGTCATTGTGTTGTTTGCTAGTTCACAGCATTTTTTTGATTCGTATGGTATGCTTTCTGAAGAAACATATGTCTGATGGAAAACTCGTCTAAGCTCAGTTTTATTAAGGTTGATGTAACCAATGGATACCTCTATCCGTCTGTACAATACGAATAGCGGTTTGCGCTCAATTATGGAGACAGAACGCCAGGGCCGTCCAACTGCTCCCTTACCGGGAGATCATGGCGGCGATGAGAACGTTACCGGTGAAACGGTCAGCGCTCTTCCTCAAGAGGCTGCGGCGGGTGCTGCTGTCCAGGAGGAGGCGCAGGTACAGGTGCAGAAGGTCGATGTGGCGGATTTTGAAGCGATTTTCTTGCGCTACCAGACACCCATCACGAACTTCATCTACCACCTGATCGGCAACCGCGAACAGGCGTGCGACCTGGCACAGGATGTCTTTGTCAAGGCGTACCGGGCACTTTTGGGAGGAACAGTTGTCCAACCGGGGGCGCTTTCGGCGTGGCTGTATCGCATCGCGGCCAACACCACGACCGATTCGCTGCGCAGACGCCGGTTGATCTCCTGGCTCCCGCTCTCGCTCTTCAATGAAGATCGGGGCATCGGTGCAGGTATGCTTTCGGACTCCGGCGGCAGCGCCGCGGAGGGTATGAATGGCGCGGAAGAAAGCAATGAAGGACGCGCCAGTTCGATCAGTACCCTGTATGAGCGCAACGGTTACGATGGTGGCCGTTTCGAGAGCCGGGTGGCGGACCGCGAAATCGTTGAGCGTGTGTTTCAGAAGCTACCGCCCAAGTATGCCGTGTGCTTATGGCTATACGAGAATGATGGGCTTTCCTGCGCGGAGATTGCACAGGTATTGAACATCAGTGCCTCCGCCGTGAAGATGCGGCTGATGCGCGCACGGGAGCGGTTTATTGGCTTGTACAAACAAGAAGTGAGCGACGAGTGAATTGTAACCAGGCGCAGGCGATGATCGCCGCATATCGCGAACTCAAGAACAACATAGCAGATACCAGCGAACTTGATGACCATCTGGAGCATTGTGCGGATTGTCGGCGGGCGCTTGCTCGCTACCAAGCCATCGGAGAACAGCTGCGCTCCATGCCGGTTATAGAGCCGCCGCCCGATATGCACGCGAAGCTCATGCACGCCCTTGCTGCTGAACACGTACAATTCCTGCAACGCGCTCCACATCTGGCTTCCAGCACTCCTCCACCGGAATTTCTCAAACCCTATCTGCACGAACATAGCCGGCACGCTCCAGGTACCGACCCGCTGGTTGCCTTTTCAACGGCGGAAACCGGACCGCTGCCCGTCATTCGCACAGTGCGTCCGCGAACGCGACGTTCGCTCATGGGACAATACGCTGTGCTCGGTATCGCCGCGCTGTTTCTGATTACGCTCATGATGGGTGGTATCACCTCGCTGCTCCTGCTGGGACACGGCGGCAACGGCCCAGCCACGACCAGCGCCAGCCTGAACGAGCCAACCAACATTGTCACAGTGACCTACACAACGACCACAACTTACGAGCATGTGGTCAGCGCGGTGGCCGATAGCCAGAGCATCTACTACACCGCCTACAGCGACAGCACCAGCGGGGGCTGGATGTTGGAGCAGATGGATAGGGCAACAAAGCTCAGTACCCCCTTGCTCTCCGCACCCAGCAATAATCCGTTGATTGTGCTGGGCAGCCAGCATGGCCAACTCGTATGGCTGCAATTCGACGTACCGGATGCCACAAAATTCAAGAATCCGCTTAAGCCGGGTGATAAGACGCTGCTACGTTCGTGGAGCCTGCATTCCATGCCCATCAAGACAATGGCGCAGTTGATCCAGTTTGGCCCTGCCGCGCCGGTAACGTTTGCGACAGGAACCTTTAATCAAAGCACAGCGCCAACCTGGGTACACACACCCATTCAGGGTATCTGGTTCGAGCAAAACAGCCTGCTGGTGGCGATGGTTGACGCGAATGGCGATTCACACCTGGTGCGCTACCAGCCCGGCAGCAAGGGCAAAATGGTGACGAAAGAGATCGCGAAAGCTGCTTCGGGCCATGTTATCGCGTCGCCAACGGCCAACAGTGATGGGACGCAAATCTACTGGGCTGAAGAGTGGCAGACGGACGATGGCACGCTGCACAGCGATATCTGGTCACAGCAAGTGCTCGCAGCGCCCCAGGCGGCACATGGACGCTGGATGCAGCACACCATTACCGTCACGCAGCCTTTCAGCGGGGATGGCATGTCGTTCCGTCCGCAAGTGGTCGACAACACGCTCTTCCTGCTGACGACCGCCAATCTTGCCAATGGCGCATCTCCGGCCACACAGGGTACAACGCCGACGAGCACAGCCAGTACGGCTACGGTCGTTGTGTCCACGCCAGCACCGAGCACTTCAACCATTTCGTGGGCGGATCAGTCGATCTACGCAACTCAGATCGATGCATCGATACGTGGCGCAATACTGGCCTACACGCTTGACGGTGGGCCGATCACGCAGCC
Source organism: Ktedonobacteraceae bacterium (assembly GCA_035716105.1). Taxonomy (GTDB): domain Bacteria; phylum Chloroflexota; class Ktedonobacteria; order Ktedonobacterales; family Ktedonobacteraceae; genus CADDYT01. The sequence continues at coordinate 6,261 of DASTKE010000464.1, forward strand.
AGCCGTGATTGAGACGCATGGCCTGGCCTCGTCCCTGCAAGCCGGCACACGCTTCCTGCTCTGGCAAAGCGACAAGGGCTACGAGATGTACGATGCCGTCACAAATAGCCCGGTGACGGTCGGCGGCGAATTAGACGGCGCGCAGTTCCTGGCGGTCAACGGTGATACCGCAGTCTGGAGAATGCCAGCGACCATCAATCCAGGCACCAGCCCATCGGCCACCCTCGATGTCTTCAACTGGCCGCTGGCATCCGGGAAGTAGAATTTCCCGTGGAAGCAGAAAGAGCGAGGGGAGCGGCTTGCTGCTCCCCGCGCTCTTTCTCATTTCTCAGCAATCCGGTGAAGGGCGCAGTTCATTTTTTTGCGTGGAGCAAAGAAAAACCGAAGGCACCCGCAAGGGGCCACCCATCCGCCTCCGCCCTTCTCCTGCCTCTACTGGCTTTCCTGCGGCAACCCAGGCAACGAGCATGTAGGGACTAGTAGAGGCAGGGGAGGATGGGTGGATGCGGGTGGCCCCTTGCGAGTGCCTTCGTCCCTCTTCACACCCTGCAAAAAATGAACTACACCCATTGGTAAATTTTCTCTTGACTTTTGGAAATCCTGGCTGCTATACTGCAAGTGTCAGCAGTTCCCCCCAGGGGGTAGGTGGATTGTGGACAGAAAGATGTGTTTAAATGTCTCATTTGACAAACGATCCATCACGCGAGGACATCGCCAAACGGCTCGCCCGCGTCGCCGGTCATGCCAATAGCCTTAAGCGGCTGTGGGAAGAGGGGCGCGAGTGTGACGATATGCTGACACAGATCGCAGCTGTACGCGCCGCGCTCGACCAGGTAGGCAAGGCTATCCTGGAACACCACATCGAGCACACCGTCACCAGAGCTGTTAAACATGGCGAGCCTGATGAGGCCATTCGC
>DASTKE010000465.1:0-12967 GCA_035716105.1 Ktedonobacteraceae bacterium
TACTATTTGATGTAGCAAGGGAGAGGCTGGCATGAATGATGCCGTAATGCGTGCGTATTTGAAAGAGATTGAGCAGGCGTATCGAACTGGCAACGCAACTGAACACACCTACCGCTCGTATCTGAAAAACCTTCTGGAAACGCTCTATCCTGATGTGACCGCGACGAACGAATCAAAGCGCGTCAAATACGGCGCTCCTGACTTCATTATTTCCCGCAAACAAACCCCTCTTGGACATATCGAGACCAAAGACATTGGCGTCTCCCTTGACCAGATCGAGCGCACTGACCAGATGAAACGCTACCTGGGCGGCTTCGCCAATCTCATCCTCACTGACTACCTGGAGTTTCGCTGGTACGTGGCCGGTCAGCACCGGATGACGGCCCGGCTGGCAAAAGCAGCCGGGAAAGGCAAGTGGACTGCCGACGCCGATGGCATAGAGCAGGTGGGTAAGCTGTTGCAAGGCTTCATGCTGGCGGAGGTACCGACGATTGCCACGCCGAAAGAGCTGGCTATCCGCATGGCCTCGCTTGCCCAGCTGATTCGCGATGCGATTAGCCGGGCCTTCAAAAGTGAGGAAGGCGGCGGTTCGCTGCGCTCGGAGATGCAGGGCTTCCGCCAGGTGCTGCTTCCCGACCTGACGCCCGAACAGTTTGCCGACATGTATGCCCAGACCATCTGCTACGGCCTCTTCGCCGCTCGCTGTAATGCCGCGCCCGATACCGCCTTTACCCGTGAATATGCCGCCTTCCACATGCCAAAGACCAACCCGTTTTTGAGCAAGCTGTTCGGCTACATGGCCGGCTCCGATCTTGATGAGCGCGTGGTGTGGGCTGTGGACGACCTGGCCGAGGTGCTGAACCGCTGCGATATGGCCGCGATCCTGCGCGACTTTGGCAAGCGTACCCGGCAGGAAGACCCGGTTGTCCACTTCTATGAAACCTTCCTCAGCGCCTATGACCCCAGGATGCGCGAGATGCGCGGCGTCTACTACACGCCTGAGCCGGTCGTCTCCTATATCGTGCGCAGCGTCGATTACCTGCTAAAAAAGGACTTCGGGCTTGCCGATGGACTTGCCGACGCCACCAGACTCAAGGCGGTCAGCGCAGACGGCAAATCCAGACAGCAGCCGCACAAAGTCCAGATACTCGACCCGGCGACCGGCACAGGAACCTTCCTGCACAGCGTAATTGACCTGATCTACGAATCATTCCAGAACAACAAAGGCATGTGGTCAAGCTACATCTCCGAACACCTGCTCCCCCGTCTCTTCGGCTTCGAGCTGCTAATGGCCCCCTACACCGTCGCCCACATGAAGCTCGGCCTGCAACTCGCCGAAATGGGCTACGATTTCAGAAGCAGGGAGCGGCTCGGCGTCTACCTTACCAACACACTCGAAGAGGGCTTTGAAGGCAGCAAACTGCCATTTGTCGAATGGCTTGTCGAAGAGGCTACAGCCGCCAGCAACGTCAAATACGACTATCCCGTTATGGTTATTCTTGGTAATCCTCCGTATTCTTATGAATCAAGCAATAATGGGAAATGGATTAGCGGCCTTATCCGAGACTATTATCAGGTTGATGGCAAGCCATTGAATGAGCGTAACTCGAAGGGGCTGCAAGACGACTATGTCAAATTCATTCGCTTTGCTCACTGGCGTATCGAGCGTACCGGCTATGGCATCCTTGCTTTCATTACCAATCATGGCTATCTTGATAATCCTACGTTTCGAGGTATGCGCCAGAGTCTCATGCAAGCATTTGATGAGATATTTATACTTGACCTACATGGAAATGCTAAGAAAAAAGAGCAATCTCCCGATGGATCGAAAGATGAGAACGTTTTCGATATCCAGCAAGGGGTGGCCATTAGTATTTTCATCAAACGACCTACAAAAGCCGATGTCTCACCTATTGCCACAGTAAATCATGCAGATTTATGGGGTTTTCGTGAGGTATACAAGCAAATGGGACAAGATCAGTATCTGATAAAGGGCAAATATCATTGGCTAGCAGAACATGATATTTCAACGACAGAATGGACAAAGCTCTATCCCAAATCTCCTTTTTATCTATTTAAGCCCCAGAGTGAAGTGTATTCCGATGAATATGAACGTGGTTGGACAGTAACTGATATACTTTCGGTAAATGTTCCGGGTATAGTAACAGCGCGTGATCTATTAACCATCCAAAGAAGTGAGGCAGAAGTATGGACTACTATCACCAAATTTGTAGCTTTAACTGAAGAGGAGGCAAGAAGGCAGTATGCTCTTGGAGATGATACGAGAGATTGGAGAGTTTACCTGGCCCAGCAGGATTTAAAAACGGCAGGTCTTTTCAAGAGCAAAATAAAATCCATTATGTATCGCCCATTTGATACTCGATATACATACTATACGGGTCGCACTAGAGGCTTTCTCAGTATGCCTCGTAATGAGGTTATGCATCACATGTTAGCGGGGCCGAATTTGGGCTTAGTTACTGTAAGACAAGTGGCTGAGGGCATTTTCAATCATGTCCTTGCTACTGACACTATAATAGATAACCGTGCTACTTTAAGCAATAAAGGATATGCGCTTTTACTGCCTTTGTATCTCTATCCCGACCCCAACAAACATTCCCTATTCGACACTAACGAACCCTCAAATGCTCCTGGTGGGCGTCGTCCCAATTTTTCAGAAGCTTTTATCGGGGTGATGGAGGGCAAGCTGGATATGCGTTTCGTGCGGGACGGCAGAGGGGATTTACAGGCGACATTTGGGCCGGAAGATGTATTCAACTACATGTATGCCGTCTTCCACTCGCCCACGTATCGCAGCCGTTATGTTGAGTTTCTCAAGATCGACTTTCCGCGCCTGCCTCTCACCTCGAACGTTGACCTGTTCCGGGTTCTGTGCGGGCTGGGTGAGCGGCTGGTCGGGTTGCATCTGATGGAGCAGTTCGGCAAAGCGATGCCGGGCTATCCTGTTGGTGGCGGTCACGTGGTCGATAAGATTGAGTACCTGGTATCGCCAGATAGCCCGGAGCAGGGACGTATCTATATCAACAAGACGGAGTATTTTGAGGGTGTGCCGCCTGACGTGTGGGAATTTCACGTTGGCGGCTATCAGGTCTGCCAGAAATGGCTCAAAGGTCGCAAAGGCCGCGCTCTGTCCTTTGATGATATCAAGCACTACCAGCGCATCGTCGCCGCGCTGGCCGAAACAATTGAGTTAATGGAACAGATCGACGGCGTGATCGACGAGCACGGGGGCTGGCCGCTGCAATAGCAAGGAAGATGGGACGAAAGAGCCTCGATCGTTCCCCCGGACGCGGTTGTAGAGCCAGGGGGGAGGCGGAAGGGTTGGGTGGCCCCTTGCGGGTGGCTTTCAACCTATTTTTGCGGAAGAGGAACGAGGGCGGCGCAAGCGCCCCCACCCACATCGACCTCACCCCCGCCCCTACGTCTTTCGTACCTCTATCTCCATGCATTCTGTAGGGGCGGGCGCTTGCGCTGCCCTCGTTCCTCTGTTCCTTTCGTTCTTCCAGCCTCCCCCGGTTGTGATATACTGCATGGCAAAAGCTTAACCTGTTGTGCCGGGTGTGAGACCAGGAGCCTCTGCTTTTTGGAGTGCCACCTGGAAGGAGGTACTGCATGAACGGCATACATGATATGGGCGGGATGCAGGGGGCGGGTGCGGTCGTACCGGAGCAGGACGAACCTGTCTTCCACGAACAGTGGGAGAGGCTTGTCTTTGCGATTGAGACGGCGACCTCGTGCCAGGGCTTTTATAACAGCGACGAGTTTCGTTACGCGATTGAGCGCCTGCCGTGGAGACAATATCTGGAATCGAGCTACTACGAGCGCTGGCTTGCCGCGATAGAGACCTTGTTAAGCGAGAAGGGGGTCATCAGTGCGGAAGAACTCAAGGCCAGGGTTGAGCAGGTGAAGGAGCACAATGGGACGCTGGCAACCTCTCCCGCTCCAGCTGAACCGGGTCAACTTGCCGGGCGACTGGCGAAGATTGTGCGCGAAGGAGCTTCAAAGAGGCGGGAAACGGGCCAGACTCCCCGCTTCAAGCCAGGTGACGCGGTCACGGCGCGTAACATCAACCCCGCCGGACACACGCGCCTGCCTCGCTATATTCGTGGCAAGCGAGGGACAATCCAGAGCCTTCATGGAGCCTTTTCTTTCCCGGATACGAATGCGCGCAGGCAGGGCAAGAATCCCCGGCCCGTCTACACGGTCAGATTCGCCGCTCGCGAGGTCTGGGGAGAAGAGGCCGCTGCCAGTGATAGTGTCTGCGTTGACCTGTGGGAGAGCTACCTGGAGCCAGCGTTGTGAGGGATGCCGACGCATTGTCCCCATTTGTGTACAGGCGCGATGCCTGGAGGAGGTGTGAAGCATATGAGCGATGAACACGATCAGCATGACCATCACGGTCATCATCCGGCCCCACTCTCTGAGGTGGAGGCACGTGTCCGGGCGCTGGAGTCCCTCTTGCTCGAAAAGGGGCTGCTCACGCCCGACGCGGTAGACACGGTGATCGCTGCCTACGAGCGGGATATTGGGCCGCTCAACGGGGCAAAGGTCGTAGCCCGTGCCTGGGTGGACTCCGAATACAAAAAGCGTCTCCTCGCCGAGGGAACTTCCGCCATTGCCGAACTCGGCTTTGGTGGAATGCAGGGCGAACATATGGTGGTGGTCGAGAATACGCCGACCACTCATAACGTGATCGTCTGTACCCTCTGCTCCTGCTATCCGTGGCCCGTACTTGGTCTGCCGCCCACCTGGTACAAGTCCCCGCCCTATCGCTCGCGGGTGGTGATGGAACCTCGCAAGGTGTTGGAAGAGTTCGGCCTGTCACTCGACGAGTCGATTGAAGTGCGGGTCTGGGATAGCAGCGCGGAACTCCGCTACATGGTTCTGCCAGAGCGCCCTGCCGGAACAGAAGGCATGCCCGAGGAAGAGCTGGTGCAACTGGTCACTCGCGACTCCATGATCGGCGTCGCCCAGGCGAAATCACCGGGTGCCGCGTCATAACGGAGCCGTCTCGCTCCAATCGAAGGGAGGACGAAGCAATGGACATTGATCGCAACATTACGGCGATGGAGGGGACGAGCGCGCTTCCACGCAAGAATGGAGAGTTGATCTTCGCCATGCCCTGGGAAGGTCGTGCCTTCGGCATGGCCATTGCCCTCCTGCGAGAAGGCATGTATCCCTGGCAGGAGTTCCAGACCCGGCTGGTCGCGCAGATCAATGCGACGGGCTGCGAACCCGGCCCCGCACCGGACTATTACGAACACTGGCTCGCCGCTTTCGAGCAGCTCCTGCTGGAGCAAGGCATCATGACCTGCCAGGAGTTCGAGCGCCGCAAAGCCGAGTTCGCATCAGGAGAGAGAGAAGAAGTCTTCTGAAGATATCCTATTCTGGAAGGGAATGTCGTAGGGGCGATGCCTTGTGCTCGCCCGCGTTGGTCTATAGTGACGGCGAGCACAAGGCGTCGCCCCTACGACATCGACTTCAACGCATAGCCCATGTATGACCCCAGCAGGTTGCCGCTTTCCTGCCAGCGCAGGATTTTGCCAGCCTCGACGAAGGTGATCTGGTTGCGGTTGCGTTTGTGCAGCGTGCTGAGGATGGTGAAGGGGTTGGCTGCTGGTGACATCCCCTTGATATCCTGGTTGCGCAGTCCGTGCTGCCCCATCAGCGTGATAAGCTCTTGTGGTTTGATAAACTGCTGCCAGGCGTGGATGTTGGGGGGCATGAAGCGCGTGGACTTCCATTCCTGCGCCATCTTGATGAGCACGAGGTTGCTCAGGATGTTGCGGTTGATGGTGTCGTAGAAAAAGACGCCGCCGGGTTTCAGTACGCGAGCGGTCTGAGCAATTACCTGTGACAGGTCGCTGACGTGTTCCAGCACATCGCAGCAGTAGACGATATCGAACGTGGCATCGGCGAAGGGCAGGTGCTCGCCCACACCCACCAGGTAGGTGATGTTCAAATCCGACTGCTGCTCATGCGCCCTCGCCACCTCGATAGATGGTTCCGAAGGGTCGATGCCCGTCACCTTGCAGCCAATGCGAGCGAACTCTTCCGCCAGCAATCCCCCGCCACAGCCGATATCCAGCGTCTCCTTCCCCCGCGGGTCGAGCTTCAATTGCTCAGACAGAATGCGCTGGAAATAGCCAAAACGCACCGGATTCAGCCACGTGCGCAGGATATTCAGCACCGCGTTCTCGTCCCACCACGTATTGCTCAGCCGGTTGTAGAGTTCGTTATCAACTGGCATACACAGTCCTTTCGTTGCACCATTCTTTTGCACGTATGATACCATAAAGTTGCGTTTCTAGTTCTCATGAGGAAATAATGCCAGCACGTACCTTCTTTCCTGGAAAGGAACTTCGATGATGAACGCTCTACCCGTTTCTATTGTCCCATTCGACGCCAGTTCTCCCTATCTCGACGGGATAGTGCGCGTCTATATTACTACATGGCCGTTAAACGAGGATGAGATTCGCCGCTTTATCACGCGCTACTCTGCTCGTGCTGATTCTCGCGGTTTCTTAGCGCTTGTGGATGGCGAGGTGACTGGTATGGGATTTGGCAGGGGGTCGCTGCCGGGGCAGTGGTGGCATGACAAAGTGGCCGCGCAGGTGGGAAGCGCGCATCCCGCTCTGCAAGATGCCTGGGAGCTGGTCGATCTCGCCGTGCTTGAGGCATATCGGCGATATGGCATCGGTACCCTGTTGCACAACGTCTTACAGGAAAGCCAGCCCTGCCAGCGAATGCTGCTTTCCACCGAGGTGCGCAACAGTGGTGCGCGTCGTCTCTACGAGCGCCTCGGCTGGCGCTACCTGCACCCCGGTTTCGTCTTCAACCCCGGCCAGCAGCCATTTGCGATCATGCATAAAGAAGTGCGATAGAAGTTGAGTGAAGGGAGTGAGAAGCAGAGAGGCATTGCGTAGCTATCGACTGCGCAATGCTCCTCTGCTTCCCACTCCCTTCACTCTCATGCCCCGATTACAGCAGCGTCTAACGGCTCAAGTTCACATTCCAGTATTCCCTTGACCAGCGATACCTGCTGTTGCTCTGCCGAGAGCACATTGTACAGGGGCTGTTCCGCATCGAGGTGCATGCCTGCACTGGCGAGTTGCTCAGCCAGGGGGATGCGTATCCTGGCTGGCTGCTGCCCGTTGTTCAGCACGACCAGCAGGAAATCGTGTTCGTGGCAGCGCAGGTAGGCACCAACCTGCTGTTGCAGTTCGTCCGGCGCATCCAGAACGCCTACCGCTATGTTGATGCGTTTTCCGTACAGCAACGCTCTATGCTGGCGTCGCAGCGCGATCAGGCGGCGGTAGTGCTCCAGCAGGCTGGTATCCTGGCGTTCGTCCCATAGCATGGCAGGGCGGGCATAGGCATTCTCTTTGTGCGCGTCACTGTATTGCGAAAGGCCCACCTCTGTTCCGTAATAGATGATGGGCGTGCCTTCCAGCGTCAGGTGGCAGGTAGCGGCCAGCTTCAATTGTGCCGTATTGCCACCGGCCAGCCAGAGGAAGCGGTGCATGTCGTGATTGTCGAGCAGCGTGGCGCGCCCCATATGTTGTGGCAGTTCCGGCTCGCGCTCATCGAGGTACGTGAGCAGATCAGCCAGAGAGGCGGTGCGTAGCCCGAATGTGCGGCGCAGCATCTTCGTCAGGGGAAAATCCATGAAGGCATCCATGCGTCCCGCGTAGTTGGCGATCTCCGGCAGGGGTGAGGTGATCTCGCCAAGCGTGAGGGCTTGCGGGAAGGAGCGTTTGATCTCGCGCTGAAATAGCGTCCAGAAGGCGTGCGTCGGACCCGGAACGTAATCCAATCGCACACCATCCGCGCCGAATTCCCTCAGCCAGTACAGTACGGCGTCGCACAGGTAACGCTGCACATCGGGATGTTCCGTTACCAGTTCGGGCATGTCCTTCACCAGCGCGTAGCTGCGGTAGCCGTGCGGAGGCCAATCGCCAATCGCATACCAGGAGAATTGCGGACTGTCGGGATCTGTGCGTGCCTCCACAAATGCCGGATGCTCGTCGGAGGTGTGGTTGGCGACAAAATCCAGCATGACGCGCATCCCCCGCCTGTGCGCCTCGTCGATAAGCTGCCGAATCGTCTCATTTGTGCCGTAATGTCGCGCCACGTTGTAGTAATCGGAAGGATTGTAGCCGTGATAGACCGGGCTTTCAAAGATGGGCGAGAGCCAGATGCAATTGACCCCTAACGCCTGGATATAATCCAGCTTTTCCAGCACACCGCGCAGCGTTCCGCCAAAAAAACCGGTAATCGGGCTATCCGCACGCAACGCTGGCTCATCATGGGCGGCATGAAAGCGATCAACAAACACGTGGTAGATGATGGCCTCAGCAAACCATTCCGGCGGCAGCCAGCGATCAACAGCATAGGCAAAGACGCGCCCACCAGGAGTCGGCAGATTGATCGGGTCATCATTATCCGCGAACCAGTGTCCCCGCGAATCCGCCGGATTGTGTGAAGTCTCCTCACTCCAGCCATCGGCCCGGTAGCGCACCAGCGTTCCATCCGACTGCGCAGGCAGCATTGCTCGCCAGTATCGCACCTGCATCCCCGTTTGTGCGTCATACGCCGCTTCGCCAGCCACAGCCATTACCACATTGCCATTGCTGGCTACACCTCGTGCGCCAGCAGGCACAGAGCCATCCGTTGTGTAATAAACGGCCACGCATTCGATGGGCAGGTCCGTATTTGTGGAGAAAAGCAGGGTGACGGGTATACCAGGAACAGGATCATGTGGCTCAATCCGGCTGCCGTGCGCGAGGCCATCTTGCAAAGCAGCACGCATTCGCCGCTCCTGAGCAGTAGGATAGGGCGAGAAAAAGAAGTCAACGATTTCCGTCAAGCTGCCTCGCTCCTGTTCTCTCACCGTCCAACTACACTGCCCAATAGTCTATGGGTTTTATATTTACCTGTCAAGCTCGATGTTCTTTGATATTCAGACTGTAGGTGCCGATTTATCGGCCCTGTGGGGACTAGCCGATGATGAACTTTCACGACCAAAACCGGTTTTGTCATTCTGAGCGCAGCGAAGAATCTGCCTCACCCCCCCCGAAGATTCTTCGCTGCGCTCAGAATGACAGATCCCTGCCGCTCTTGGTCGTTCAAATTCATCATCGGCGATGCGCTCGATAAATCGGCACCTACGAGAGTTTCACGCTGTTGCCGGGTTCTTTTGTCAAACAGCATGATCGGCCCATACACCTGTGGAGAACAGGAGAATTGGGCAATTGGGCAAAATTAGGGGTTGACAACACACTGCCTGTTCGTGTATCCTCTGTACATACGAAATAGTACTTATTTTTTCGCAGTAGTAGGAGAAAAGTTACTCATGTCGGCAATCTTTCGCGCAACACAGACAGCAATGGCCGCTGATTCTTCATGCGCGAGCTGTATGCCCAAAACTTTCTCTATGCCAGCGATGATGATGGCTCCTGCTGCACGCGCAGAAAGCACAGCCTCTACCAGTGGAACCGGCGTAATAACGTCGGTTTCTTTGTTTGCACTGGTAATTTCCGTTCGCTCCCTCCTCCTTGAGGTATTGCTTAGCCTTGTAGGGCTTATTCTCGCCCTTACCGGCCTTACTGGACTGATTAGTCTGGTAGGGCTTATTCCAGGGCTAGATGTAAGAGCAACGCAGGGAGATTAAAGGGCGCAACGAAGCAACCTAATCCAGAGCAGGGTACCTAACGAGGACCTCCCAATGCCGGGCGGTTCTCGTTTTTTTTATTCTCTTTTATCTGGATTGAGTTGGACACGAAAGGAGCTAGTATGACTATAGCAGCGAGATTCCCCCACGCGGGAACAACGACTACGCCCCGCGTGGCGGCTGCGAGCCAGCAGGACATGGAGGCTCGCGAACTGACGGGCAGCCAGATTCTCTGTGAGGCATTGGTGCGCGAAGGCGTAGAATTGATGTATGGCTATCCTGGTGGTGCCATCATGCCATTCTATGACGCGCTCACTGGATACCCGATGTTGAATCACGTGCTTGTGCGCCACGAACAGGCTGCCGCGCATGCTGCCGACGGCTATGCTCGCGCCACAGGCAAGGTTGGTGTCTGTGTTGCGACCAGCGGCCCCGGCGCTACCAACCTCGTCACCGGCCTTGCCACCGCCTTCATGGACTCTACGCCCGTCGTGGCGATCACAGGCCAGGTGGCGCGTCCCTTCATCGGGCGCGACGCCTTCCAGGAAACCGACGTGATCGGCGTCACACAGCCCATCACCAAGCACAACTTCCTGGTCACGAACGTCGAAGACCTGGCCGATATCGTCCACGAAGCCTTCCGACTGGCACGCGGCGGACGCCCCGGCCCCGTGCTGATCGACGTTCCCAAAGATGTGCAGTTTAGCAAGACGCTGTACCGCCCGAAAACCTCGGTTAGCTCGATAGAGTATTTCCGGGCCACTCGCGTTGCCGAACCCACACCAGCCGCCGTGCAGAAGGCGGCAAAGCTGATTGCTTCCGCTCAGCGTCCATTGATTATGTCTGGTCATGGCATCATCCTGTCGAGCGCCTATGCTGAACTGCGTGAATTTGCCGAGAAGGCCAACATTCCCGTCATCACCACGCTGCTCGGCCTCAGCGCCTTTCCGGAGACGCACCCGCTGGCCCTCGGTATGCCAGGGATGCACGGCCCGGCACACGTCAACCGCGCTATTGGCGTTGCTGACCTCATCATTGGCGTCGGCTTGCGCTTCGACGATCGTGTGACCGGCAAGGTGAGTGAGTTCGCACCCAACGCGCAGTTCATTCACATCGACATCGACGCCTCCGAGATGCATAAGGTGAAGCCCGCCGCCGTGCCGATTGTGGCCGATGCGAAGGCCGCGCTCGCTGCATTGGTGGAAGCAGTTGAGCCAGCGAACCGTGCTGACTGGATCGGGGAGTTGCGCTCCTGGGAGGCGCAGGATAACGAGCGTGTGGCGAATGTGGAGCGTGACCAGCAATACCCTGACCCGCGCGGCATTCTGGATGCCATTCACGCCGCGACCGGGGGTGATGCCATCATTGTCAGCGATGTGGGCCAGCACCAGATGTGGACGGCCCGTTTCTACACCTGGACGCGCCCCAACAGCCATATCACCTCCGGTGGTCTGGGGACTATGGGCTTTGCGCTTCCTGCCGCCATGGGCGTCAAGATGGGGATGCCGGACACAACCGTCTGGGTGGTGGCCGGTGATGGCGGCTTCCAGATGAACATTCAGGAACTTGCCACGCTCAGCCAGCAGGGTATCGCGGTGAAAGTCGCCATCATGAACAATGGCTATCTTGGCATGGTGCGCCAGTGGCAGCAGTTCTTCCACAACCGCAACTATTCCGAGACGCCCATTACTGGCCCGGACTACACCAAACTGGCGGATGCCTACGGTCTGCTCGGTATGCGCGTCACGCGGCGCGAGGACGTGGCGGGAGCGGTGCGCACGGCGATGGAGACGGAAGGCACGGTCATCATCGACTTCGTGATCGAGGCCGAGTCGAATGTCTACCCGATGGTCGCGCCCGGATCCGCCATTACCAGCATGATCGAAGAGTCTGTGGAGGAGAATGCAAGTCATGTCTGAACAAGCTGCACCTCCTCAGCGTGCAGGTCAGTCCAACGCGCACCAGGATGATGTGCGCTCGCACATCCTCGTCCTGTTCGTTGATGACTGTCACGGCGCGGTCGACCGTATCGTTGGCTTGCTGCGCCGCCGTCGCGCCAACATGCAGACGCTCACCATCGGACGCAGCGAACTGCCGGACGTGGCGCGCATCACCGTCATCGTGGATGACTCTGAAGTGGCTGTCGAGCAACTGGTCGAGCAACTCCGTAAAGTGGTCGATGTCCGGCACGTTATCAATCTCTCGTCCGCGCAGGCGGTTTCACGAGAACTCGCGCTCATTAAAGTGAGCAGCACAACCAGCAGTTACAGCGAAATTATCGAACTTGGCCATCAATTTGGCGCACACACTGTAGATGTCACCCCACAGACGGTCACGCTGGAAGTGACCGGCAATGAAGAGAAAGTGACGAAACTCGTCGATCTCTTACAACCCTACGGCATCCGCGAAATCGCCCGCACCGGTTGCGTCGCGATGACCCGCGGACCCGAAGATAGTGTGAAAATGTAGGGGCGCGATTATGAACTTTCACAACCAAAACCGGCAATGTCATTCTGAGCGCAGCGAAGAATCTGCGTGTGGCGAGGGAGATTCTTCGCTGCGCTCAGAATGACATCTCCATGCCGATTTTGGTCGTTCAAATTCATCAATCGCGCCCACAGGAGGAGTAATAATCACATGGCAAATATCTATTACGACGCGGACGCTAATCTTGAACTTATCCAGGGCAAGCGGATAGCCGTTATCGGTTACGGCAGTCAGGGACACGCGCACGCCCTCAACATGCAGGATAATGGCTGCAACGTTGTCGTTGGCCTGCCGAGCAACAGCAAGAGCCGCGAGAAGGCCGAGGCCAATGGCTTGCAGGTCATGACGCCAGCCGACGCTGCGGAGCAGGCCGATGTCATCATGATCCTGATCCCCGACCAGAATCATCGTGAAGTTTACGAGCGCGACATCAAGCCGGGTCTGGCCCCTGGCAAGATGCTGATGACCGCGCACGGCTTTAGCCTGCACTACTCGCAGATCGTGCCGGAGGCCGATATTGACGTGGCGATGGTCGCGCCCAAAAGCCCCGGTCACATGCTGCGCCGCCTCTTTGTTGAGGGCGTCGGCGTCCCAGCCGTCTGGGCTGTCCACCAGGATGCCACAGGCCAGGCCGAGGCGCTGACCCTGGCCTACGCTCGCGCCATCGGCTGCACGCGAGCGGGTGTGTTGCGCACCACCATCGCTGAAGAGACCGAGACCGATCTCTTCGGTGAGCAGGCCGTGCTCTGCGGTGGCGTCACCTCGCTGATCCGCGCAGGCTTCGAG
>DASTKE010000466.1:0-2843 GCA_035716105.1 Ktedonobacteraceae bacterium
GTAGGTTTTTGCGGCAGAGTTAATCCAGGGAGCATTTGGATTGCCAATCAGGCTGGAATAGCTTGTGTTTTCCATCATGATGATGAATACATGCTGGAAGTTCTTCAGCCCCGAACGAGCCTGCTGGCTGTTTGCGCTCGCTGGCAGCGACTGGAACGAAACCAGTGCCATCAATACCAGGAGGGCGGCTCCAATGAAAATAGTACGGGACGCGAAACGAAGGGGGCGTTGGTTGCGAATCATGAATTATGTCCTCCTATCTTGCTGCTGATAAACTGAGGAAACGATCTCAGGCGAAGGATTGTGAGGTGGTGTCCTCCTTTCTGAAAGGATAAGTGGATAGGAAGCAATCTGGCTCCTATCCAGGAAACTACATTCAAGAGGAGATAAACACAGTATATTTAATGAGATGAGAAGATGTCAATCTATCAATTTCTTATAGCCATAAACTATTGACGACGAACAAGTTGATCCCTATACTTCTGAGTATGGAACTGGCTCCTTTTCAGGTGCTGTATCAAGATCATCACCTGCTCATCGTGAATAAACCGGCGGGTCTCGTTATTCATCCAACCTATAAGCATCCAGATGGGACGCTGTGGGATGCGTTGTTGGATTACCTTTCCCAACAGGGGGATGATGGCTGGCAACCACCTGTTTTAGCCGATAAGCCGGAGTGGGTCAATGCTCCTGAACACGTCCAGAGCATATTGCGAGAGCAGCAGAGAGCGCGTTACACGAAAGAGCAAGGTCTGCTGCCGCGCCCTTGTCTGCTGCATCGGCTGGATAAAGATACGTCGGGCGTGGTCGCCCTGGCCCGCACGGAAGTTGCGCGTCGTCACGTGATTCGCCAGTTTGAAGAACACACCATCGTCAAACGCTACCTGGCAGTAGCGCAAAAGGGAGCACCTGATTGGGCGCGGCCACCTACTGCGTTTACGGTGCGAAGGCGGAATGCCAGTGGCGAGGAAATAATGGAACAGTTGCCGTTTGCGCTGGCGACGCTCGGTGATGACGAACTGCTGCTCCAGGGGCCGCTTCAGCGTGATTCTGATGATCGCAGGCGCTGCATTGTGGGGCTGGAGGGCCAGCAGGCTACAACATTGGTGCGCTTACTGGCTACCGAGGGAGATTTCTTCTTGCTGGAAGTGCGACCGATGACGGGGCGCACACACCAGATTCGGGCGCATCTTGCCGCAACAGGATATGGATTGGTGGGCGATCAGGTGTATGCGCTGCCTGCCAGGGTTGGAACGCCTCAAGGGGCGTTGGGGCGTCAGTTTCTCCATGCCTGGAGCCTTGAGTTCGGGCGCTATCCCGATAATGATCGTGTGACGTTTGTCGCGCCACTCGCGAACGATTTGATAGCCTGGATGGAACGTTACTTTCCGTCCAGCCTGGGAGCTATACATGCCACAACAACACTACTCATCAGATAGCGGACCTTTTGCCAGCTTGCCCGTTGAAGACAAGCAGAAGCGCCTGGATGCTATGGTGCGTCTCTGGCAAAGCGATACCGAACGCCGTGTCGAACGCGAGGAATACCGGGCTTTTCTTACCGCTATGAGCCTTGACGAGTATCGCTATTCCGTCTGGCTGCGTTTTCCTGAATTGGATCGCTCCGCGGTTGTAGGGCAGGTTATCACGCTGCGCCGTTCCGCGAGTGGAGCGCCAGAAGACCCGACGATCTTCACCGGTTGGCGGCGAGAACCGCTGCTGAAGTCAATGCCCGATTGGAAGATACACCTGCCACGTGAAAACGTTTTCAATATCTCTGTGCGCCTGACGCCCGGTGGTCTCGGTGAAGGAACGCGCCGGGCGGTGGTCATGCCGAAGGAGATGATCCCGCGCTACAGACCCGGATGGCCGACGCAGCGCGAGTGGGTGGCCTGGACGCAATCCTTCGACTGGCTCTCTGTCGCTATCGGCTTCATCCGGGAAATGCTGGATATAGGGTAATTGGTGTAGCGTGAGACTTTGCGTTTCACACGCGCTTTTTATATGCCCTCATCGCGAAGATGTAGGCTACAACCAGAATGCCGACGCACCATGCAAGGGCAGCCCAGATCTCCTGAGACACGGGCTGTCCAGCCAGTAACGCACGGATGGTGTCCACGATCGCCGTCACTGGCTGGTGTTCGGCAAAGACCTTGACGACCAGCGGCATCGACTTCGTGGGTACAAACGCCGAGCTGATAAAGGGCAGGAAGATTATTGGATACGAAAAGGCTGTCGCGCCATCTGTCGATTTGGCGGTCAGTCCGGCAATCACCGCAACCCAGGTTAAAGCCAGCGTAAACAACGCGAGGATGCCGGCGACGGCCAGCCATGACAGGATGCCCGTCGACGAACGAAAGCCCATAAGCAACGCGACGAGAATGATGACTACCACCGAAATCGCGTTGGAGACCAGTGAGGTCAGCACATGTCCCCACAGCATGGTAGAAGGGGCAATCGGCATGGAGCGAAATCGCTCAATGATCCCCCGCTGCACATCAGTAAACAAACGGAAAGCTGTATAGGATATCCCGCTCGCAATCGCAATCAGTAAGATCCCAGGTAACAGGTAATTGACATAATTCGCTGTCCCGGTTTGAATGGCACCGCCGAACACATACACGAACAGCAGCATAAGCGCAATAGGCGTGATTAAGACCGTGATGATGGTGTCCATACTGCGGAAGATATGCCGCATGGAACGACCAAGCATCACGCTCAGATCGCTGAAAAAGTGTTTCTGTATCGTTTCCATTTACTGTTCCTCCTTTTTGCCAATGATGGCAAGAAAGATCTCCTCCAATGTCGGTTGTTTTTCCACATACTCCACCTGAGCAGGTGGAAAC
>DASTKE010000467.1:0-2245 GCA_035716105.1 Ktedonobacteraceae bacterium
CCACTTGACGAACAGATTTTCTTTTCGTACACTTGCAGCAAGGGAGAAAAATACAGTAGGGAGAAGCTGCATGGCAGAACCCAGGGGAGATCGCCAGGATGGCGCACAGCAGGATTGTTTTCTCTGCGCGCTTGACCCGCATCGCTGCTCGGAAAAGCTGATCGAGGGGCATATCCGGGCGGTGGCAACAAAACAGGTTGATGGCGAATGGACGCCGTTCATTACGCTGAACACGGGAACGGCACTTATTTCTTTGCAGTTGACGCGCTACTACCTCAACCTCGTGCGGGAACTAAAACGGCTGGAGCAACAGGACGCGAGCAAGAGGCTGCGTGACTACAACCTCAAACTGCGCGTCTACCACCTGCCGCCGAAAACGCAGACCAGCGAGTTCAAAGATTGGACGGTGCATCACTACCAGGCCAATGTGTATACGCTGGCCGTGCTGGAACCCGATATTTTGCTCAATATCACCGATCTGAGCCAGTCTGAGTACTGTGCTCGCCAGTATTTGCTGCGGCAACTGGTCACTTCCCCGCCTTCGGCTGCCGCCATCAGTGGGAACCTGGTGCATCACAGCTTCAAGGAACTGCTCAAAGAGCACGACCGGGGCGCGCTGATGACCGGCTATGCCGCCAACGGTGAGGAGACGCCGCTGGCCACGCTGCAGCGCCATTTTGAGCAGGAACTGGAACGCAGCAGGATCGACCTCGCGCTCGCGAACATTCCCGGCGAAGCCATCCGCTCGCAGGTCTCGCCTCACCTGGAAAGCCTGGCGAACTGGTTCCTGGCGCAGCGCTCCACCCTGTGGGACATGCCAGCCAGCTACAGCGAAACGCCGGGGGGCGACGTAAGCGAGCAACAGAGCGAAAACATGGTGCGCGCCGAAACCTTTCTGCTCGCGCCAGAGATCGGCCTGCGCGGGCGGCTCGACCTCCTCTGGCAACAATCTAGCCGCCAGCGCCTGCTTGAGCTGAAGACAGGCAAGTTCAATAGCGACACGCCGAAGCAGGAACATCGCTGGCAGGTGCTCGGCTATCACGCGCTGCTGACCGTGCGTCGCGACTCCAAAATGAAGAAAGCGCTGGCGACGCTGCTCTACAGCGCCACGCCTGGGGCCGCACGCAGTTTTCCCATTCCCTTCAACATCCAGAACCTGCAGCGCGTCAACGAGGCACGCAACAGCCTCGTACTCAGCCACGTGGCCGGCCTCGCACCCGCGCCTCCGGGGCCTTCGCGCTGCACACGCTGCGCCTTGCTCGCGCAATGCGAGCAAGTCTCCTCGCTGCTGCGCTGGGAACCGCCACAACCCGATACCACGATGAACGGCAGCGAGGCCATCAATAGTCATAATGGTCACAATGCCAACAATGGACACACTCAACCGGCGCTACAGCCCGAAGTCACTGCTGAAGATCGCGAGTTCTTTGAAAAGTTTTATCGCTTGCTGCGCATGGAAGGGCTGGCAGGCGAGCAGCAGCAGGCGCTGCTCTGGAACGAGTCGTTGGAGGAGCGTGTCGCACGGGGAGCCGCTATCCAGAACCTGCAAGCACTGGGCGAGCCGCAGCCAACCGGGCAGGGTGAATGGTGGCAAACCTTCCGCTGCGAAAACACCTCGGAACTGCGCGTCAGCGACGAAATCCTGCTCAGCGATGGCGATCCCGTCACCGGCGAAGTGGTGACAGGTACGATCATCGCCATCAGCACCGAACAGATCACCATCTGGACGCCTGAACTCATCGCCCATCCCTCGCGCATCGACAGTTACGATATCGACCGCGTGCATGGCCGCACGCTCAAAAACCTGTTGCGCTGGCTGCAGTCCGACCAGCGCCTGCGTGACCTCATCTCAGGCCAGCGACGACCACTCTTCCAGCCCATGCAGGTATCCAGACGGGCAGACTTCAACACCGAACAGAATCGAGCGCTTGAGCGCGCCATGCAGACGCAGGATTACCTGCTGGTACACGGGCCACCAGGGACTGGCAAGACCGCTGTGATCGCCGAGATCGTTAAGCGCTTCCACCAGCAGGGCCAGCGCGTGCTGCTCGCCGCCTTCACCAACCAGGCGGTGGACAACATGCTCAAACGACTGGATAAAGAGGGCTTTTCCGACTACGTGCGCCTGGGACATGAACGCAGCGTCGCACCCGAAATCCAGGGACACCTGCTCAAAAAGCTGTTTGAGCAACAGGCAAGCACAGACGATACAGGGGTCCGCGTCCTTGACGGGGAAGTCGTAGGG
>DASTKE010000468.1:0-6130 GCA_035716105.1 Ktedonobacteraceae bacterium
GCCTGTCTCGACGATGTTGAAGCCGGGGTTGTTTCCACCGAGATTCTGATTGAAATGCCATTTGGTCTGCCCTGCCGGATTCTCGAAGCTGATCAGTTCTTCGCCCGTCCGCTCTGCCCGGATACCGAGCGGCCTTGTGGGGGTCGTTGTGCCAATGCCGACGTTGCCTTCAGCATAGATACTCATTCCGCTGGTACTCTGGGCGTGAACCCCAACTCCTGTATCGCTGCTTGCATAGACGCCAACACCGGGGACTTCATTCCCGCTCGCATTCTTCGCACCTGTACCGAGGGCGCGGATGGCCGGACCTGGGGTGATGGTACCGGCAGCGTCCGCTTTGCTCGTTCCAGTTGCGTAGATGCCGGTGCCTGGGAACGTGTTGCCAGTGGCGTCTTCGCCACCACCAGCAGCGTAGAGGCCAATCCCAGCTGTACTGATAGCAGACACAGCGATTCCGGCGTCGCTTGTAGCATAGACTGCGTAACCAGGAACGGGCTTGCCGTTGGCATCCTTGCCGCTGGCATCATTGGCGTAGACGGCGGGAGCGGCGATGACATTGCCGCTGGCATCTAAAATGCTGGTCCCGCTCGCAACGATCCCGAAGCCGCCAATGGGCTTGCCAGTGGTATCTACGCCTGCTCCGCCGGTGGCGACCAGCCCATAACCAGGATTGCCCGATGCCGTCACGGCAGGTGTTTGACCATCAGTGCTGGTAAAGATGGCTGGCCCTTGAGATGTCGCGGTTTGCTGCGCCGTGGCCTGGAGCAGCGTTTGCGCCGGAGGAGTTGGTGAGGTAGCGGTTGGTGAGGTATCCGGTTGGGTGGCAAAAGAAATAGGAGCGGTAGCGGCTTGAAGGACGATGGGTTGGGGAGGGGATGATCTTAAACTGGCTACTGTTTCAGCCAGACTTGCGTTGGAACTTTCCAACTGAGACAATCTTGCTAACAGGTGTTCGATACCGATCTGGTTGTCTGAAGTACTCATCTGTTTCTCCTCTTGCATAGCTAGCTACTCTTTATACTGACTCAAGAAAAGCATAACTGTCCAAAAATCCTGGTAGTGTTCCTCAGTTAAAACGCTCCAGCCCATGTAAATTGGCATCTGAATTTGGGCTATTGTTAAACGTTTGGTATGACCGGAACTTTGCTTATATCCTGAAGAGACCGGGTGATAGAGGAATGACAATCGAGTTCCCTGAAAAGGTGGTAGGAGACAGAGCGCCCGTTTGTGGTCTTAATAGTTCCTGGCGTTCAGAAGCCTGGACAACTCTCAAAGCCCACCCCAGGGCACAAGAAGAAAGCGGAACGCTGACAAAATGAGTCAGCGTTCCGCTTTCTTCTTGTGCCCTGGGGCGGAACCGACGGGCCTCGGTCTCTCTCTCACAGGTGCTGATCCAGTTTTATAGAGCCGCATGGCAAGCTCTATAAAACTTCTGTAGACAGCCTTATTGGTGTGTATTTTGAAATCCTCTTTTTTAAGGACGGATATTTCAAGTTGCCAGCACCACCTCGTCGGTTATCTTCTGGCGTTTGCACTCCCAGCGCTGCCCCGCTCTCTATCCCCATCATTACGTTCCGGGGAGTGCTGGACCGTTACGTTTTCGACAAACACGGTATCGAAAACTTCCAATAAAGCTGTACCCACAATGCTCTCGATGGTAAGTTCAGTACCCTCTATATCATCTACAAGTACCTCAGAGAACGTATCTGGACAGCGGACGCGCAAGTTGACAATACGCATTGCCCTTTTCCTTTCCTTGTTGTAGTGAGATCCTGCTCACTGCTCTAAATGAATTGAGGTTGTGCCGGTAAAAAACGTCTCTACTATTAGACAGTGTTGTGCTGGATTGTGAAAACCTGTACAATGATGACCAACGACTTCATCATCCGAGGGTCCACAATGCCAGCCTCTGTAAGTAAGTATGCCATAAGCGCGGCTGGAAGAGAGATATCAGAGTTATCATCCAGGTTATCAACTCGCTGAAGTTGAATATATAGAAGCGTCTGACCTGTTCTTTCTTTTCCCATCCTTAAGAAGGTGTGGAGGTGTACTATGAAGACAATGACGAACAACGACAGCAGGCAACCGCGAACAGTCTTGCACGATGCTCGTGTAGAGTGTGGGTGGTCGCAGCAAAAGCTAGCCGATCTCATTGGCACAACAAAAGTCGCTATCAGCCGTTGGGAAAGCGGAACAGTCTCTCCTTCGCCCTATTATCGGCAGCGACTTAGTGATGTTCTTGGAAAAACGCCTGCCGAGCTTGGCCTGTTGCCGCCATCGTCTGATTCCAGGAGAACACCTGCCAAGCTTGTCCTCTTGCCGCCACAACCGCCTGTAGCCAGGATATGGAACATTCCCATTGCCCGCACACCCTTCTTCACAGGTCGCGAACACCTGCTGGAATTGCTTCATAAGCGGCTCTTGACCGCGAAAACGGCTGCATTGACCCATCCCCAGGCTCTCTATGGACTCGGCGGCATCGGCAAAACACGGGCCGCCGCTGAATACGCCTTTCGCTACGGTGACGACTATAGCCACGTGTTCTGGATGCGCGCTGCCACCCGCGACACCCTACTTGCCGACTTGGTGGCGCTGGCTCGACACCTTGACCTCCCGGAGAAAGATGAAGCGGACCAGCCACGCATCGTCGCCGCCGTCCAGCGCTGGCTGGCTGACCACGAAGGCTGGCTGCTCATCCTGGACAACGCTGACGACCTGCTCCTGGCTCTAGAGTTCCTGCCCGCTAACCACAAAGGCTATGTCTTGTTCACCACTCGCGCTCAAGCGGCAGGTGCTATCGCCGCCAGCGTCGAAGTGGAGAAATTGAGTGTACAGGAAGGCATGCTGCTGCTGTTGCGCTGGAGCAGAATCCTGGACGTCGATATCCCTCTCGACTCTGTGCAGGCAGCGGATGGGGCCGCTGCTGAACGCATTGTGAAGGAGATGGATGGACTGCCACTGGCCATCGTTCAGGCCGGTGCCTTTGTGCAGGAGACTGGTTGCAGCCTGGCGGATTATCTGGATCTTTACGCGACGTATCGCAAAGAGTTACTTGCGCGATCCAGTCGCCTCATCCTCGACCATCCTGAAACGGTCGCCGCCACCTGGTCGCTCTCGTTTCAGCAAATCGAACGAACCAATCCCGCTGCCGCCGATGTGCTGCGCTTCTGCGCGTTTCTGGCCGCCGATGCCATCCCCGAAGAGCTGCTGACGCGAGGTGCCACGGAACTGAGCGCTGCCTTTGCAGCCGTGGCCGCCGATGCGTTGCAGCTCAACGAAACCCTGGGGGTGCTGCTCAGATACTCGCTGATCCAACGCCACGCGGATACTCACATGCTGAGCATCCATCGTCTCGTGCAGACTGTACTCAGAGAGAGCATGGATCAGCAAACCCAGTGCGCATGGGCCGGGCGGACTGTACGGGCTATCAACGTCGCCTTTCCAGAAGCCGACTATGGCGTCGGAGCCGACCATCAGTATTACTTGCGATATTACCTGCCCCACATCCGGGAATGCGCGACTCTCATCGAACGCTACCATCTCCACTTCCCAGAGGCAGCGCAGCTGCTCTACCAGGCCGGAGCTTTTCTCTTTTTTCATGGATTCCAACTTCAGTCCCAATTGCTGCACGGGCAAGCCTTGGCCATTCGTGAAAAGACATTGGGATTAGAGCATGCTGCGACTGCCGAAAGCCTCAATAACCTGGGCGTGCTCTACCGCACCCTGGGCGACTACGAGCAAGCGGAAAAGTTCCACCAGCAAGCCCTGGCTATTCGCAAAAAGGCGCTCGGCCCGCGCCATCCCGCGACTGCCGAAAGCCTCAATAACCTGGGCGTGCTCTACCGCACCCTGGGAAAATATGAGCAGGCTGAGCCTCTCCTGCAGCAGGCACTCAGCATCCGCGAGCAATCGCTTAGCTCCGGACACCCTGATACTTTGTATTCCTTCTTTAACCTGGCGAAGCTCTATACAGAGCAGTACAACTATGAGCAGGCTGAGCAGCTTCTGAATCAGGCGCTGGCAATCGGTGAACGAGCCCTGAAGCCTGAGCATCCCCTCATTGCTCACAACCTCAATTTGCTGGCAAGGCTCTCGTATGAACAGGGAAACTATGAGCGGGCAGAGACGCTTTGGAAGCGTTCCCTTGCTATCTATGAGAAAACGCTTGGACCAGAACATCCCGCGACTGCTGGACTCCTCAACGACCTGGCCGAACTCTACGCTGCTCAGGGTCACTATGCAGAGGCGCAAACTCTTTGCCAGAGGGCGCTCAGCGTTGGTGAGAAAAGGTTAGGGGTTGAGCATCCTGATACAATCATCTATCGCGAGCACTTGTTGAGAATCGTGAGCAAAAGAGAAAGGAAGCAGGATGACTATCATCCTGCTTCCCCTCCGCATTGAGCTAGTCACAGCTTATTATTGTGAGCTAGCAGTCGTTTGATCCATACCCAGGGCAGGGCGGCTTGAAAAGGCGGGCAACTGACTGGGTCGACTTGCCAGCCACCGATGAAGCGCTGATATGTTGAAGAGAAGCCGTGTTTGCCAGCGATCCCGCTCCCAGGAAAGTGAACCCACTCAGCGATGCCAACAGTGTGATGAGCGTGAGGTAATAACGGATTTTGCGCATGGATGCTCCTTGTTTTGTTTTCATGTCACCTGCCCCTTGCCGTTGCAGGGGCTGCGCTCACAGCCGAATGGGCCCGCTTCGTTCTGTTCACATGAGTAAGTTTACGGGGAAAGCAGAGGCAAAAGAACATCATTTAAGGAACATACATGGAACATATATGGTACATTTCGGGATCATCGAGGGGACATTTCTACCTGGAGATTGTATGGCAAGGGATCGCTCTTCGCAAAGAATACTACGAGATCAGCCTACGGCGGGTGCAAAGTGACACAGTGCGCTTTTAAGGTGACACATCCCTCTACTATCGGCCACGACGAGCAGTTTCCGGCTGATGGGATACAATTATCTTTGAAGAGGTTAAGTGCGTGATGTAGCTATAAATAAAAGTAGAGAATAATGTAATAATTACATTATTCTCTACTTTTAACCGGCGGAACCGACGGGATTCGATACATCGGTCGCACCTGTCATTCGTGCCTTTAGAAAAGCTTTTCCCAGGCAGAAACGATATTCTTGTTTATAGACACCCAACAGCGAATGAAGATGATCTCCTTCCTCACGCACAACGCTACCCAGGTTCAGACCCTCATTGGAAAATACCTGTTTCAGAGTGGCCGACCGTTATTCGTCGTATAGAACAGGGCGAGCCGTTTAGAAAAGTAGCAAGAGATTATGGTGTTTCATATGAAGCGGTTAGGTGTGTTCTTCGCGCAGAACGCAAGAAAACTGGCTAATGTATTCAGCTTGCCCCATATCTTTGATTGAGTTTTTCAACATCCTGTTCATTTGGGATGCTTTTTCCATCGTGTCAGCATTGCTCTGGTGGAAACCTACCATATCATGATCAGCAACCAGCCCTATCAGGCAGCTCGTTCCCACCAAGAGGCGCTGGCGGAACTGGAGCGCCGCGCTGGCAACCAGTTCGATCCCGCGCTTATCCCGCTCTTCAGAGATGTCCTCAAAAGCCGCCAGGAGGAGGCAGGCATGCTTCTGCAAATAGGCCGTCCTGACTCGTTGCTTCAGGTTTAGCCAGGCTACATTTCTCCTTGCAAAACCATCACCTTGAAGACATCTGGTCTCTCAGTTCTCCCCCTCTGTGGGATGAACATGGAAAAAGATGGAGTGCAAAAATGCCTAGATCAGAAGCCGCCTCCGGCAGCCCCACAGTGGAGGCGACTCCCTCATCGACTCAATTGAACACACTTTGCAATACACTACAGGTGCTGCCTCAGTTTCTTTGCGTTGACGAAACGCAAGGGATTAGCCCTGCAAGCAGACACCAGTCCCGGACGCGTCCACCGTAAAGGTGCTGGAGTCCGTGAAGGTGCCGAACACCGGATCGGTCACGACAAGCCCAGCCGTATAGTCACCGACACTGAGATCGGCGGGTGAGAGGATGCTCCCGGTCTGGAACGAAAAGGCTGGCCCTATCAAGCCGAAGCGCTGCTGATCCGCCGCGTTGAGCTTGACGATGGGCGTCCGGGTCAGGGGCAGGGGCACACC
>DASTKE010000469.1:0-3270 GCA_035716105.1 Ktedonobacteraceae bacterium
TTCTTGAAAAAGTTCCCGCACGTCTGGTTCCTGCCGTATCTGGTAAGTGAAGGGTGCTGTTCTTTCTTTGCAAAGAGTGGACAGAGGGACAAACCGTCTCTCTGCAAAAAAGGAATCACACCCGTAACTGAATAACAGGTATCTACCCTGTTCCTATATTGTATAATAAGAGCCAAGCCCCTAATGCCTTTTTCCACCGAGAGAAAAACATAAGAAAGCTTCAGGAGTACTTTTTCATGAGTGAACCACAACACACCAGCGCGCATACCACCACTGGCGATGCTTCGGCTCGCGTGCCGGTTGAGCCGGGGACGATGTTAAACATACGGCAGGCGTATGATGTCAATCTTTCGCCCGATGGGCAGCGTGTCGCGTTTGTCCTGTCGGAATTTGTGGCCGACCAGCATGGGAATATGCCTGGTCGCCCGATAGCAAAAATATCGCCGTCTACTGCTCGACCGGGCCGAACGAGACGGACTGGTACAACGGGCAGGTTGGCGTTGTATCTGCTAATGGTGGGGCTGTGCGCCAGCTTTCACAGATTCCGGGACAGGCCAGTGGCCTCACATGGACGCCCGATGGCAAAAGTGTCACCTATATCACGGGCAATTGGAGTGACCGGGGACTGGTCGGCGGCGATATATGCGTGCAGCCGATTGAGGGCAGCGGCATACAGGAGGCACGCAACCTGACGCCCGGCAGCACCATCAGCCTGAGCTGGTGTCGCTGGTTCCCGGACGGGCAGCGCCTGCTCTACGTGGCATGGTCGGGTGTAACTCATCAAATTGGCATCCTGAATGAACATGATGGCAGTATGCAGACGCTGGCGGAAGATTTTGTGATCGGTGAGCATTTTGACCCGCGCTTCTCGGCCACGCCTGACCTGCGCTCCATTGCCGTCACACACTCTACACACGAGCATCCCTACGATGTCTGGTTTGGTCAACTGACCGGAGAGGGCAATGCCATTAACGACATTGAGTGGCGGCGGCTCACGCGCCTGAACCCCATCGCGGAAGAGACGCTGGCGATTGCCCCCACCGAGCGTATCCGCTATGAAAGCGTCGATGGCTGGCAGATTGACGCGCTGTTCACCTCGCTGCTCAATGCTGAGGCCGGGACGCTGCCGCCGTTGGTCGTGCATGTGCATGGTGGCCCATCGTCGGCCTACGTCGACAACTGGGGGAGTTGGACACAGTTGCTGGCCTCGGCGGGTTTTGCCGTGCTGGAACCCAATATTCGCGGCAGCCAGGGTCGCGGCACGGCTTTCTCTGATGCCGTGCTGGGCGATATGGGCGGCAAGGATTTCCAGGATATTCAGCGCGGCATCGATTACCTGATCCAGCGCGGTATGGTGGATGCCAACCGCGTCGCTATCATGGGTTGGAGCTACGGCGGCTTCATGACAGCCTGGGCGGTGACGCAGACGGACCGCTTCAAAGCGGCGCTGATGGGCGCGGGCATCTGCGACTTCCACAGCTTCCACGCACAGTCCAACATCCCCGACTGGGACAGGCGCTTCATCGGCGCTGACATGCTGGAGAATCCCGAAGCCTACCGCGAGCGCTCGGCCATCACCTACGCCTCCCGCGTGACCACGCCGACGCTGATCGTACACGGCGAGAAGGACGAGTGTGTCCCCGTCAATCAAGCCTACGCCTTCCAGCGCGCCCTCAAAGAGCGCGGCGTTCCCGTCGAACTGGTGGTCTATCCCCGCGAGGGACACGGCCCCAGGGAGAAAGACCACCTGCGCGACCTGGAACAGCGCATGGTACGCTGGCTCAAGCAATACCTGTAATCAACAAGAGATGAACACGAAAAATCGGCAAGCGTGCCGCTTGCCGATTTTTCGTGTTCATCTCTTGTTGATATTAATTCTGCATCCCCAGCAGGTTGCCGCTTTCGTAGCGGTGCAGGCCGAGGTAGAAGAGGCCAAAGGCGGCGGAAACGATCAGCGCGGTGAAGCCGAGCATCGCCCCCAGCAGCGGCCAGGTGAAGCGGTGCAGCAGTTGCAGGGGGATGAACGAGATGAAGCCCGCCGGAACCACCGTGAAGAGCAGCAGCCGCACAACGCCGTTGAAGATGTTCATCGGGTAGGTGCTGAACGAGATCAGAGCGCCAAACATCTGCTGCGCCAGGCCCTCCGTGTTGCCGATAAAGAAGGCCAGCGAGCAGAGAATCACGATGAACGAGGTGAAGATCAGCGCGACCGGCAGCGTGAGCAGGATGAACAGCCCGAAGTGCCACACATCGGGGTGCAGGAAGAGCAGGTACGCGCCAATCGCGAAAATGATGTCACCCCAGGCCGTCGGGTCGCTGGCGGCGATAGTCACGTGCAGCAGCACGTTGCGCGGCATCCCCAGGTAGGCATCCAGGCCACCGGTCATAATCAGCGAGGCCAGTTTGGGCGCGTTGCCGAAGACCGCCGCGCCAATGCCGAAGCCGCAAGCGGAGACCGTCCAGAGAATGATGATATCGGTCCCCTGCCAGCCATTCGTCAGCGGGAACTGGTGGAAGTAGGTCCACCAGAAGAACAGCCAGAGGCTATCGTTCGCCATCATCGTGAAGATCTGCACCCAGAAAGCGATACGGTACTCCATGGCCGCCTGCACATTCGCGGCCACGTAGGCACCGATAAAGCGCAGCGTACTCAGAAACGTTTTCGCAGTGACCATCTGCCTATCCTCCGTTGATGTTCACACGCCGTATGGCGACCTGGTAGATGCCCAACAGGATCAGCGAGCCAGCCACCAGCGTGATGCCTTGCAGCTTCAACAAAATGACAAGGTAGCCAGCATCGAAATGCACCAGCGTGCGCGCCGGGCCATAGAGAATGGCGCTGAAGGGCAGTGCCTGGGCAATGCTGCGCAGCGGCTGCGGGAAGATGTCCAGGGGAGCCAGCACGCCGCCCAGCACAAGCGTCAGGCGACTGAAAATCAGCGAGAACGATTGTGTCTCCTCCGTCCAGAAGGCCAGCAACCCGATGCTGAAGTAGGCCACGAAATCGATGCATATTGCCAGAAAGGCCAACAAGGGCCACGCGACAATGCCCTGCCACGTGAAATGTGGCACGCCCCCAATGACGAACGCCAGCCCCGCCGCGACTGCACCCAGGATGGCGACGCGCACCACGCGCTCGCCCAGGTACTGCGCGAAGTTGTACAGCACGTAGTTGCACGGTCGCCCCAGCAGATACGCCAGTTGCCCCGAACGCACCTCCTGGTCGATGCGCCGTGTGAGGGCCGGCATAGACATGGCGATCGTCTCAGC
>DASTKE010000470.1:0-2485 GCA_035716105.1 Ktedonobacteraceae bacterium
TGCCGGGCAAGGCTCTGAAGGTGCAGGTAAAAGTGGAACGCCAGCAGACACTGCTCTTCGATGGTGAGATCGTGGAGATCGAGCCGCGCTTTACCACCGGGGCGCATGAACTGGTGATACGCGCCTTCGACCGGCTTTACAAGCTCTTGCGCGGGCGACAGGTGCGCTCGTTCGTCAACGTGAGCGACGCGGATATCATCAATAAAATCGCGGACGAGGTCGGGCTGAGCGCGCAGGTGGGGTCTGCCTCCATCGTCTATCCCTACGTGTTTCAGAACAACGAGTCCAACCTGGCGTTCCTGCAAAAACGCGCCGCCGCGCTCGGTTTTCTGCTCTACGTGAAGGAGAAGACGCTCTATTGCGAGCCGCTGGACAGTAGTTCGGCAACCGTCAACCTGCAATGGAACAAGAACCTGCGCGAGTTCTATCCCCGGCTGACGACGATGGGGCAGGTGGATACGGTCAATGTGCGCGGCTGGGACCCGGCGCAAAAGCAGGCTGTGACGGGACAGGCCAGTAAGAAGAATGGCGCGCCAGAGGTTGGGCAGGTGAACGAAGCGTTTTTGATGGGCGGGCAGACACTGGTGGCCAACCGGCCTATCCGCGAACAGTCGGTGGCCGAGGAACTGGCGAAGGCGACGGCGAATCAGGTGGCCGGGCGCTTCATCGAGGCCGATGGCACCTGCGAAGGCACGCCAGCGCTGGTGGCGGGCGTCTCCGCGCAGATCACCTCGGTGGGCAACCGCTTCAGTGGGAAGTATTTCGTTACCAATACCGTCCATGTCTACAATGCCAGCCAGGGCTACATCACGCACTTCACCGTCTCTGGCCATCATCCCTCGACGCTGTTCGCGTTTTTAACGCAGCCGGAGGAGGTGGAAACGCAGCCGGGGCTGGTGATTGGTCTCGTGACCGACAACCAGGACCCGCTGGGGCAGGGGCGCGTCAAGGTGAAGTATCCCTGGCTCACAGAGGAGCACGCCAGCGATTGGGCGCGGGTGATCGCGCCGGGAACGGGCAACCAGCGCGGCATCCAGTTCCTGCCGGAGGTCAACGACGAGGTGCTTGTCGGCTTCGAGATGGGCGATATCCACTGCCCCTACGTGCTCGGTGGGCTGTGGAACGGCAAGGATAAGCTGCCAAAGGATGTGGTCAGCGGTGGGAACGTGCAGCAGCGGCTTATCCGCTCGCGCACGGGCCATATGATTACGCTGGACGATAGCGAGGGTGGCGGCGGTATCACCATCGAAGATAGCGCGGGCAACAAGCTGGTGTTGGACACGCAGCAGAACAAACTGACAATTACGGTCAAAGGCGACATGGAACTGAAGGCGCAGGGCAATATGACGCTGCAAGCGCAGGGCAACCTGACCTTGCAGGCGCAGGCCGAGGCGCAGCTCAAGGCCAACATGGGCGTCCAGGTCGATGCCGGAGCGGCAACCGTCAACGTCAAGGGCAGCCTGATTAACCTGAACTAACATATTCTAGAAGGGAAAGGTACGATGGGACAACCGGCAGCGAAAGAGGGCGATAAGATCATTGCCGTGGATACGCACATTTATATGATTCCCGCGCCGCCCGGCCCGCCGGTGCCGACGCCCTTACCCAGCCCTTTCGATGGCATGATAACCGGCAATTTGAGCACCAACGTCAAGATTATGGGCATGCCAGCCGCGACGCTGGGAAGCACTGCCGACAATATCCCGCCCCATCTGCCGCAAGGTGGCCCGTTCCAGAAGCCGCCAACCAACAAGGGGCAGATTATCATCGGCAGCCCAACCGTGATGATTAACAACAAACCGGCGGCTCGCAATGGCGATACCGCCATGACCTGTAACGACCCCGTCGACCTCCCGGTCGGCAAAGTCGTCGCGGTAGGCACCGTCATGATCGGATAACATCAACCAACGAGGGGGTAACATATGCGAGATTTTTTAGGCACTGGCTGGGCGTTTCCGGTGCGCGTGGATGCGCATGGGCGCATCGCGGTGGCGCGCCAGGAACGCGATATTGAGGAGGCCATGCGTATCATCCTGCTGACGCCGAAGGGACAGCGCGTGATGCGCCCGGAGTTCGGCTGTCAGATTCATGATCTCATCTTCGCGCCCAATGACGCGACTAGCGCCGGGCTGGCCTGCTACTATGTCGAGGAGGCGCTGGGCATGTGGGAGCCGCGCATTCGCGTTCTGGAGGTCAACGCCCGTCCAGACCCCGACGATGCCGGGCGCATGCTGGTGGATATCCAGTACGAGATCAAGGCGACGCACGATAAACGATCCCTGGTCTTCCCATTTTATCGCATTCCCGGCGAGCCGGAGGAAACGCGCACGCTATTCGTCAGAAGGGAGCATTAAACCATGTCATTGCCTACCCCCTCGCTCGATGATCGTCACTTTCAGGATATCGTGGATCAGGCGAAGCTGCTCATCCCGCACTATTGCCAGGAGTGGACCGACCACAATGTGAGCGATCCCGGCGTCACGCT
>DASTKE010000471.1:0-9160 GCA_035716105.1 Ktedonobacteraceae bacterium
TACACGCTCGCGCTCTTTTACTCAACCACAAAGCAAGTTGCCTCTGCCCAGGAAGTGTTGCAGCAAGCCAAAGCACTCAATCCCGACCCCCTCATAGAGAGCTTTGTCCTCTATAACCTCGCACACTGCTACGCGACCATAAAGCAGCAAGCACAGGCACAAGACATGCTGCATCAGGCGCTTGCGCTCAATCCCGATCTCGCCGAATTCGCCAGTCAGGACCCCGACATGGCCGCACTGCTTGCAGAGTAGGCTCATCAAATAGAATGTGTATTGTGCCTTGAGCGGTCAGAGACCAAAAAGCGGATGTCCATCTTTCGAGGCGAAAACAGACTTCGTAGGGGCGATGCCTTGTGCTCGCCCGCCTGCTTTATTGGGTGGTGGGCCAGCGCGGGCGAGCACAAGGCATCGCCCCTACGAAGTTCCTCTCAAAAGACGCACCTCCTGTCGGCTGGCTACTCCATTGCTCTTGTTTACGATAAAAACTGGTTGGTATACAGCGCGTCAAAGTTCATTTTGTGGACGGGCTTGCCGTTGGCGTCGAGCACGCCGTTGGAGTTCAAGATGAACTGTGGGTAGCCGTGCCAGGCTGCCGCGTCCTGTAAGCCCCATTTACGACCAGGATCGGCGTAGCGCGGGCTGAGAAAGTCCTGGCTGGCAAAGACCAGTCCCGTGTCGGGGAAGGTGCCTCTGGGAGCCTCATCGATCAGCATCTGCGCCGACTCGTGCGAGTGCGTGCGGGCATATTCGTAGCCGCGAGCCGTCGCCGCCATGAACTTGCGCAGCAGGTCGGACTTCTGCTGTATCTCTTTGGGACTGGTGATAATGTTGGGCGTGTAGTAGTCGGGAATGCCGTAGTTGGTGATCGGGAAGACATTCAATTGAGTACCATCACGCTGCGCCTGAATCACTTCCCAGCCCTCGAAGACCCAGGCGAAGTCGACGCGGTGTGATTCCAGCGCCTGCACCGTATCCACACTCAGCGTCACGTTCTTGAAGGTGCCTTTGCCACCAGCATTCTTGATGATCTCGCCGACGACCGCATCTTCATAGGGTGCGCCGAAGCCCCCGTAGACCTTGCCATCGAAATCACGCGGGCTGTTCAGACCGGAGCTTGCCAGCGAGACCAGGGCCGAGGTGTTGTGCTGGATAATGGCGGCAATGGAAACGACCGGCTGTCCCACTGCTGCATCGGCGACAATGCTCTCGGTGGAGCTGATGCCCACGTCGGCCTTGCCACTGCTCACCAGCACATCCGGCGTGACGCTCTGTGAATAGGGCAGCAGCTTCAGATCAATGCCCTCGTCGGCATACCAGCCCTCTTTCAAGGCCACGTAGATGCCCGTGTGGTTCGTATTGGGCGTCCAGTCCAGCGCCAGCGTCATAGAAGTCAGATGCTGCGGCCTCTGCCCCGCGCTCGAGCTTGAGGCTGGTGCCGCGCTGCTCGCGTGCTGCTGCCAGAGATAGCCACCCACCACCAGGATCACCAGCAAGATGGGAATGCCGATACTTAACAATAAACGAGTACGACCATTCATAATGATTCCTCCTATACATAGGGCGCAATTATGGACATCGACGAATCAAACCCCTACGTGCGCGTAACTGCGCCGTAATACCAGGGAAGTGCTATGCGTTCGATCAACGAGACAAGGCCGAAGAGCAGGAGGCTGAGCACCGCCGTAACCAGAATGACGGCGAAAACTAGCACGATGACCTGCGAATTGAACACGTTCTGCATATAGATGCCCAGACCCTGAAAGCCCCCCACGTACTCGGCAAAGATTGCCCCCGTGACGCTGTAGGTCGCGGCAATGCGCAGGCCGGAGAAGAACGAGGGCATGGCCCCCGGCAAGCGCACCAGCCAGAGTATCTGCCAGCGCGACGCCTTCATGCTGCGCATCAGCTTGATGAGTTCCGGGTCCGCGGCGCTCAGGCCATCGGCGCAGGCTACGGCTATAGGAAAGAAGCAGTAGAGGGCGACGAGCAGCACTTTGGGCGTCAGACCGTAGCCCATCCAGATCAGCAGCAGTGGGGCGAGGGCGATGATCGGGATGGTTTGCGAGATGACCAGCAAGGGATAGATGGCCCGGCGCAGAGGCAGCGAGATGGCTAGCAGGATAGCCAGCAGCAGACCCACCAGCGTCGCGGCCACCATGCCCAGCACGGTCTCAAGCAAGGTCTGCATGGTATGCACGGAGATAATGTCCCAGTTCGCCAGCAGAGCCTGTACAATCGCCGTCGGTGGGGGTAGCAAGCGCGCATTCATCAAGCCAGCATTCACGTAGAGTTCCCAGAAAGCCAGCAGCGCCAGGGCGAGCACGAAGGCCGGGCCAAAACCGGCGATACGCCGCAAGGTCAGTGTCATAGCTGTTGCTCCTTCATCAGCAGCGCGATCAGTTCCTGTTCCAGTGTAACCGCCTGCCCCAACGCCAGTTGTTCCGGCTTGCGTGGGCGCGGCAGATCAACCCCCACCACGCGCAAAACGCGGGCGGGACGCGCACTGAGCACGTAGATGCGATCAGAGAGCAGAATGGCTTCGCGTACATCGTGGGTGATGAACAGCACGCTGGAATGGAAGCTCTGCCAGAGGTCGAGCAGCCACACCTGCAACGAGAGCCGCGTCAGCGCATCCAACGCGCCAAATGGCTCGTCAAGCAGCAGGAACGAGTGATTGAACAGGATGGTGCGCAACAGGGCCACGCGCTGGCGCATCCCGCCCGAAAGCGTGGCCGGGTAATGCTGCGCGAACTCGGCCAGCCCGAAGCGCTTGAGCAGTTTGCGAGCCTCCTCCTGTGCCTTTTTACGCGGCACGCGCCGCACGTCCAACCCCAGCATGACGTTCTCTTCTACAGAGCGCCACGGCAGCAACAGAGGCTGCTGAAGCATATACCCGGTCTTACCTGCCCGTTTCGCGTCGGCATCACCATCGATGGCCACAATGCCAGATGTCGGCTCCTCGATGCCCGCGATGATATTAAACAGGGTGCTTTTGCCGCTCCCGCTCGGTCCGATGACGGTTACAAACTCACCCTCGCTCACCGTCAGGTCAAGCGATGCGATGGCTTCCACGCGCTGACGCCCCCGCTGGTAGACCTTCGTAAGCTCCTGCACACATAACTTCGGAGGCGCTTCCATACTCATCACCTGCTCTTAGAAATTTTGCTGTTCATAGTGTTGTTGTCGCTGCGCGATCTCTGAAGAGGAAATGCCAGAGCAACAAAAAGGAGCGCCAGCATATGCCAGCGCCCCTAAGATAAAGACTTCTTCAACATGGTGTTGCTGTCCGTCCCTGCGCTGGCATTATCCAGATCAGGTTCAACCGGTCGGTGGCGATAGAGTAGGCCACCCTCTCAGCCTGGCTTTCCCAAGCTCCCTGGCGAACACGATAAACGCTACATAACGACGATCAAAGTAATACTACGGCTACTATGAAATATAACACACAACATACCCTCTGTGCAAAACGCACGTATCGGCAGCGCTAGAAGCTTACGAATGCCAAGTTTTGAGAGTTTCCAGCGCATTGATACAACGAAGCAGACTTCGTGACTCGTTCGCTGCAACATCTGGCCTCCAACGCTTTTCTATAAACTCGGTTAATCGAGGCGCGTAGAGCGGTCCAACTCTCGCGCCGCTATTCTGACGAGGAACTAAATCTTCACAGATGCTTTTATAGCGACTGTGCCGGGCTATATTGATGAGCGTCTCCTTCGGATGGGGATCCGATTCGACATTATGCTGTAATCGAGATGGTGAAACACTCAGGAATTGAGCCATGTTCTCTCTATCAGCCAGCCATTAGCCATGCCTCAATAGCTCGCACGGCAATACGACATCGCATCCCTTTGCCAGCATCAGGCAACCACATGCCGATAGCTCCTAATGGACACGGAGCATCGTTGTCGAGGTCGACTATTACAAACCAGGGAGCATAATCCGCCGCTTTATTATACACAAGCAAGCGTTCCAGTACATGCATTTTCCCTTTTCTACCATATACAGTACCTACTTCCAGCCCAACATACTGTAATAGCCTCTTAGCAACTGGCTCGTCAGTCATTCCTTCTACAAGCACATTCACTGTAACCATGCACTATTCAACTCTTCCGCGTAACTATTCATTGCCAAAGAAAGAAAGCTGTTCTAACCGGGGGGGGCGAGTATGGGGTAAAACTGCTTCAGCGATAGGAAGTCCACTATCGAGCAATATTTTTATCTCAGCATTGTCTCCACTTACCTCAATATCAGTTCCACTACTTGTTGGACGTAAAAGTAGGACTTCGTCAGGGGCTATTCCCGGCTCTCTTAAAAGGTCACTGCTATGCGTACTTACCAGAATTTGACGAGCCTGTCTTCGCTGCGTTTTTTGAATAGACGCCATCATTTGAGGAATACGGCTGGCCACCTCTGCGTGTAAAGAAAGCTCTGGCTCTTCCAGGATGAGAGGACCATTACCATCTAGCAAAGCCCAGAGGAGTCCCATAAGCCGTAGTGTCCCGTCTGAGAAGTCCGCTTCCGTTTGCCAGGCCCCTTTACTCCTCCAATGATCGTACTTTGCTCTTAAATGTGGAACACCACGATCATCTTTATATTGGGTAAGTTCCTGAAGCTGAGGTACAGCTACACGCAATGCTTCCTGGATGCGGCGCAACCGCGACTCCTGAGTTCTCTTTGGTGAACTGGCAATTTGCTCGAGAAAATCACCTCCGAAAGGATCGAATTTTCTTCCCACAGATCGCTCTGGATCACGTATAAGTTGCGGTACGATATGGTAGTATTGTACTGTATTAAAAAACTCTGCTATCTCCCGGAAACTGCGATTAGAGTTAATTTGCTCTAAATGCGTTTGACGTAGCAACTCTTTATCATCCACATCACGTTGATCAGGACGTTCAAGGAGTAGTTTCCCTGCTTTCCAAATCTTTTCTTCTTTCAAAAAAGGTCTGGAATTGTTATCTTGTACAATGCCTATTCTATATCTCCAATCGGTATCATCATTTTCACCCATACGCACATCGATAACAATCTCAGGATAGCGACGAGCTGCTAAACTACGGAGACGTGAAACTCCTCCACGATCAGCCACAGCTTTCTCAAGTCCGCCCCCTATGCTAACGAGGTCGCGCAGGAAGCGAATAACATCGAGAAAATTAGATTTGCCAGAAGCATTAGGTCCGACGAGAAACATGCGTTGTTGAAGTGGAACATCTGCCCGTGTAAAATTTCGCCAGTTTTCCAGATGAACATTTGTAAACCTCATATACTGATTCCCCGATCCTTTGACCACTGAGGCGTTCTACACGCTCATTATAGCAGGGCTGTCTATCACTCCAACAAGCCATAGAGGCAGCAAAAAAGATAGCAATGAGTGGAGAGTAAAGTAGAGATTATTCTAATATAGAACATCTTCTCCCTTTACCATGAACATGAAGCGGCAGATGGCAGAGAAAGCAGTTTTGCTCTGCTCTGCCATCTTTCCCCTCAGAGGCTATCAGCAGTGGTTGATTCTCCCAGCAGCGCGCCGCTCAGGTTGGCCTGATCGAGGCGGGTTCCGGTCAGGTGGGCGCGGTTGAAGTTGGCCCCGCGCAGGTCGGTGCCGGTGAGCAGGGCGTCGGTGAGATCGGCTCCACTCAGATCGGCCATGTAGAGGTCGGCTCCACTCAGATCGGTCCCGCGCAGGTCGGCCATGTAGAGGTTGGCGCGGCTGAGATCGGCTCCGCTCAGATTGGTCTGTTGCAACGTAGCTTCCCGCAAGTCCGCTCCGCTGAGACGGGCGGCGCTGAGGTCGGCATGGCTGAAATCGGTTTTGATCAGGTAGGAATTGCTCACGTCGGCCTCGTTGAGATGCGCCCCGTGTAGTGTGGCACCGCTCAAGTTCGCTTTTGCGAGGTTGGCGGCTTGCAGGTTGGCTCCGCTCAAATCGGCTCCACCCAGGTTCGTCTCCCGCAAGTCAGCTCCACTGAGATCGGCCTCGCTCAAATCGGCTCCGCTCAAGTTCATCCCGCACAGGTGGACGCCGCTCAGATGAACACCACTCAGATTGGCCCGGCTCAGCGTCAGTCC
Organism: Ktedonobacteraceae bacterium; assembly: GCA_035716105.1. GTDB lineage: Bacteria > Chloroflexota > Ktedonobacteria > Ktedonobacterales > Ktedonobacteraceae > CADDYT01. Next base: position 6,067 of record DASTKE010000471.1, read on the forward strand.
ACTTAAATCAACTCCGCGCAGGTCCGCTCCACGTAGATCCGCTCCGCTCAGATTGACGCGGTGCAGGTCAATCTCATCGAGACGCATACCGCTGAGCCGCGCACCGCTAAATAAGACGCCATCCAGGTGTGTACCGTTCAGGTTGGCCCCACCCAGATGCGTCCCTCGCAGGTTGGCTCCATCCAGATCAGCGCTACTCAGATTGGCCTCGCGCAAATTGGCTCCCGTCAGATCGGCTCCGCGCAGATTCGCCCCGGTCAGGTTCGCGCCACTCAGATTGGCCTCGTGTAGGTCGGCTGCGTTCAGGTACGAGCCGTCGAGGTGCGCCCGGCTCAGATTTGTCCCGCCCAGATGCGCTTCACTCAGATGCGCGCCGCTCAGATGCGCTCCCGCGAGATAGACTCCTTCGAGGTTCGCCTGGCTCAGTTCTACCTGGTACAGATTCGCACCATTCAGTCGCGCCCCGCGCAAATCCGCGCCGTTCAGGTTCACGCCGGAGAGATTCGCGCCCACAAGGTCTGCTCCGTTGAGACGTACGGCACGCAAGTTTGTCTCGCGCAAGTCGGCTCCACTCAGATGCGCTCGACTGAGATTCGCCTCCTGTAAATCCGCCTGGTACAGACGTGCCTCGCGCAGATCAGCTTCGCTCAGGTTCGCACCGCTCAACCGGGAGCCATAGAAATTGGCCCAGTTGAGCTTTGCCTCGCGTACATCGGCTCCGCTCAGGTTCGCGTCTTTGAGGTCAGCACCGCTCAATGTGGACTGATAGAGACACGCACCATTGAGGTTGGTCTCGTTCAGTATAGCGCCGCCAAGGTTGGCCTGTTGCAAATCAGCTTCGTGTAAATCGGCTCCGCTCAGATTTGCGCCATAGAGATTGGCCCAATTGAGCCGCACCCCTGCCAGTTGCGTCTTACGCAAATCGACCCCGCTCAGATTTGGCTGCACGTCTCCATGCTTTTCTCGCCAGCTATTCCAGGCGCTGGCACCTTTTTTGAGAAGATTGAAATGATGCCGGTCGGCCATTGAGTTTACCCCTTTTCTTGTATAGATAATCTCATTATAGGGCTTACAAAGCGAGCTTGACAAGAAAGCATACTTGCCGTTGATTCGCATTGACAAGAGCCGAACCATTGACTACACTTTCTCTATCAGAGCAGCGAGAGGTTCGGATTCTTTGTGCGCAGAGAGGTGATATATGCCACCTGAAGGGCAATACATTGGACGCTATCGCGTTCTGCGTCCCATTGGCAGCGGCGGCATGGGCGAGGTCTATCTGGCGGAAGATAGCGTGATTCCACGGCAGGTCGCCATCAAAATCATTCGCACAGAACTCTCATCTTTCCCTGATGCCTCTAGAGAGCAAGAAGCCACCCGTCTCTTTCAGCGTGAGGCACAGGTCATCGCTAATCTTGACCACCCGCATATTCTGCCCCTGCTCGACTATGGCGAGCAAGCCATCAATGGCACCAAACACACCTACATGGTCATGCCCTTTCGACCAGAGGGCGCGCTTTCGACATGGTTGAGCCAGCGACCGGGAAGTAAAATGCTTTCACCTGCTGCCGTGGCTGATCTCGTCTGCCAGGCCGCCGATGCGCTCCAGTACGCACACGATCACGGCATTGTCCACCAGGACGTGAAACCCTCCAACTTCCTGATTCGCCCCCGCCATGATAAGCCCGACCTACCTGGCCTCCTGCTGACCGACTTTGGCGTGGCAAAGATCACCAGCGGCACGGCAGGACAAAGCTACAATGTACGCGGAACGGCTATCTATATGGCCCCGGAACAATGGCGCGGCTACGCCTTGCCCGCCTCAGATCAGTATGCGCTGGCTATCATGGCCTACGAACTGCTCACCGGGCGTCCTCCCTTTGTGGGCCGTATGGAATCGGTGATGTACGCGCATATGAATGCGCGACCAAAAGAACCTGGGTACTTGAATCCTACCATTCCAGCCGCCGTCAATGCCATCATTCTGCGAGCGCTGGCAAAGAAACCGGAGGACCGCTATCCATCCATTTACGCCTTCGCGCAAGCTTTGCAGAACGGAACACAGCACAGCAGCACCCTCCACGCTACACTCTCCATCAGCCAGACAGAAGCGCAATCCGGCACTCACCGCGCCATTACGCTGCCGGGAGGGCGGAAAGTCGTTGTACCGGTACCGCCCGGCGCGCACGAAGGACAACTCCTCACCCTGGAAGGCATGGGCGAGCGCCATAGTCCCGATACGCCACCCGGCGCGCTCACACTCGCCATCACCATCGCTCCTGCCGCGTCTTCTCCCCTCTCCACACCCTCATCAGCGGCGTTCGCGCCTCCGACACTTCCGCCTGTGCAAACACCTGCGCCCGGCTCGTTTTCCACAAGCCAGTACAGCACCAATACCAGCGCACCTCAAGGCCAATCATCGCAACACCAGATGGGAAAAGTGCTGCTCCTGTTTGGCCTGATCCTGCTCCTGATCGTTGTCGGCAGCGGCGTGCTCTCTATTGCCAGCAATCATATTTTTCCATCAAGCGCACCCGCGACTGCCAGCGGTACGGGGGTCGCAAAGGGAACTGCAACCACGCTTCAATCTAATGGAGCCGCGCAACAGGCTCGTGCCACCGCCACATTCATCGCCAACAACCCCGATCCCTACGGAGCGCCAACCGGGAAACTGACCCTTTACGATACCTTGAGCAATAATAATCAGGGCAACAACTGGGACGACGTTGAAGGCAAAAACGGCAGTTGTCATTTTATCAACGGCGCATACGTCACCAGAACCTCGGTCGCCAATTACTCCTTCTTTTGCACGGCGGAGAGTACCAATTTCAGCAATTTCGCCTGCGAGGTGCAGATGAAAATCGTGCAAGGCAACGCCGGGGGTCTGGCCTTCCGCGTTGCCAACGCCAACAACGCCGCATTCTACTACTTCCGCGTCGACCAGGACGGCAGTTTCGCCCTGACCGTCTTCCAGAACCACAGCGGCTATTTCGCGGCCACCGGCACCAGCACGGCCATCCACAAAGGGCTGAACCAGACAAACCTGCTGGCAGTCGTCGCCAACGGCACGAAGCTCACCCTCTACGTCAACCGCGTC
>DASTKE010000472.1:0-2908 GCA_035716105.1 Ktedonobacteraceae bacterium
AACGCACTTTCACTCGCTCCTTTAAATAAAGGAAACTTTGCGAACAGAGAAGCTGTGAGCACGCAAAAAAATAAAACAGGGCGACTTTTGAGTCGCCCTGCAAACACTACACCGGTTGCGGTGAATACGCAGTACAATCACAGACAGCAAATTGGTTGGGATCGACGGACAGAACCACCAGCGGCTCTACCGGCATAGCCGACTCCTCCTCCACCATCCCCTCTTCCCCCAGATAACTGGCGGCATCCCCGATGTCGACCAGTTGCAGATCCTGGATGATGGCTCGCAGTTCCCCTGTTGTCGCCATAGGTTATTCTCCTGCTATTTTTATAGATACGTTGCATGTGATCCCCTCCACCTATACACCGAACGCCCACCACCACAGATATTACGCGCCAGGTGTTCTATTAGTTCGATAGTTATTGTGCTGTTTTAGCAAAATCAGTAGGAATACGGAATCAGGAACAGATACTCCCATTTCCCAGGAAGCAGTTCTCCAGCTTCCTATATATACATACGTTCCAGTGTTACGTTTTTATCACCTCGATTGCTGTATCAGGACTGATGGGGTAATACCATGCCGCATGGCAACCAGTGTCTAAAAGTGCTATACTGAGCGCACAGAGAACTGGCATGAAGGGATACATGGAAACGTGCAGTGAACGCAGTAATCTATCACTCCTATGACGACATTCGCATAGAAAATGGGCCAATTCCATCCATTTCCGCGCATGAATTGTTGGTGCGGGTGCATGGCTGTGGACTGTGCGGCTCCGACATTCTGAAGATCGCGCAAAAGGCCGCGCCGCCGGTCGTGCCGGGACACGAATTGACGGGAACCATTGTCGAACGAGGCTATGCAGTTTCGCAATTCGAGGTGGGACAGCGTGTCGTCGTGGCGCATCACGTCCCTTGCCATTACTGCCGACACGGCAACTACTCTATGTGCAACGCCTTCAAAGCCTCCAACATCGACCCGTGCGGCTTCGCGGAATATATCCGCGTCCCCGCGCAGCACGTGCAGCACACCACCCTCCTGCTCCCTGACACACTCAGCGCGGAGGCGGGTTCGTTTACCGAGCTGCTGGCTTGCTGTGTGCGAGCGCTCAGGCGTACGCCACTCCTGCCGGGCGATAGCGTCGTTGTGATGGGCCTCGGCTCGGTGGGACTGCTCATGCTGCAAGCCGTTAAAGCCGCCGGAGCGCATGGCAGCCGCGGCCTGCACGTCTTCGGCGTCGACCAGCTGCCGGAACGCCTCGCGCTGGCCCGCGATCTCGGCGCTGACGAGGCATTCCTGGCCCCAACCGGCGAGCAAGAACTGCGCACGCTGCTCGCACCGTATACAGAGGGTAGGGGAGCTGATGCCGTCATCATCACCGCGCCGGGAGTGCGCCCGTTCCAGCAAGCGCTGGCGGCAGTACGCAAGGGCGACGCAGTCAATCTCTTCGCGGCTCACAGCAGCGCGGTTCCTTTGAACCTGGAAACTATCTATCAGCAAGAACTGAGCATTACCAGCACCTATTCTTCGTCACCGGACGAGCTGCGCGTGGCCCCGACCTGCTGGCAAGCGGGGCCGTGCGCGTCGACCATCTCATCAGCCACCGCCTGCCCCTGGCACGGTTTGCTGAAGGAGTGGCGCTGATGCGCGAACGCGCAGCGCTCAAAGTCTACTTTCACATCGTAGGAGAATGAATATGGCAAGTACACATTATGATGTAGCGGTAATCGGTGCCGGCCCGGGTGGCTATGTCGCCGCTATTCGCGCCTCACAGCTTGGCGCGAAGACCGCCATTGTCGAAAAACAATATCTCGGCGGCACCTGCCTCAACGTCGGCTGTATCCCCTCGAAAGCGATGCTGCACATCGCCGAACTGCTCCACACGCTGGAGTCGGCGGAGGAACTCGGTATCTTCCTCGATCAGAAGCCCAGAATCGACATGAGGAAGGTCGTCGCTTTCAAAGATAAAGTCGTCAAACGCATGGTCGGCGGCGTCGGCATACTCATGAAGGGCAACAACGTCGATGTGTTCGACGGTGAGGCTTCAATTGATGCCAACCATACCGTGACCGTCGCGAAATCCGACGGCTCGCAGGAGCAATTCAGCGCGGACAAGATCATTCTCGCCAACGGATCGGTGCCGCTCCTGCCGCCCTGGCCGGGCATCGACGGGCGAAACGTCATCAACAGCGATACCTGCTGGAACCTGGAAAAGGTACCGGAGAGCCTGATCTGTGTCGGCGGTGGCGTGATCGGCTTCGAGCTGGCCTGCATGTTCAACGCCTTTGGCTCGAAAGTCACCATCGTCGAAATGCTGCCTGACGTCCTCGCTCCCGTCGACGAGGAGGTGCGCAAGCTGCTCGTGCGCATCCTCAGCAGACGCGGCATCACCATCGTCACCGGCACAAAGGTCGAGTCCATCGCGGACGAGGGCGATCAGAAGAAGGTGGTAGCCAGCAGCGACAAGGGAGAGCAGACCTTCACCGGCGAGTACGTGCTGGTAGCGGTCAGCCGCCGATCCAACACGACCGGCCTGGAAAAGCTGGTTGAGCAGGGGCTTGACCTGGATCGCGGGCGCGTGCGCGTCAACGAGAAGATGGAGACCAACCTGCCTGGCATCTACGGCATCGGCGACCTTGTACACGGTGCGGGCCTCGCGCACGTCGCCTCGATGGAGGGCGAAGTGGCAGCCGACAACGCCATGGGCCAGGAGGCGGTGATGGACTACAACGTCGTCCCCAATCCCATCTTCACCTTCCCCGAAGTGGCCTTCGTCGGTCTGACCGAGGCGCAGGCCAGAGAACAATACCCGGCGTCCGAACTGCGCGTGGAGAGGTTCCCCTGGTCCGCCATCGGCAAAGCCGTTGCCAGCGCCGAAACCGACGGCTTCACGAAGGTCATCCTGGGCAA
>DASTKE010000473.1:0-5780 GCA_035716105.1 Ktedonobacteraceae bacterium
AGCAAGCGTCTCCTGATGAAGACCAGCAATTGTTGTCGCACTACCAGGACGCGCTGGCCTACGCGCTCGGCCAATTGGGTGCGTTCGACCTTCTGTCCGCGATGGACATCTCACAGGAGCGTAAGCGCTTCTGGCGGGTAATAGCGATGATGGGTTATCTCAATGCTGAACATACCTTCAAGAAGAGTGTATTGCAAATAGTGCAGGGCGCGTTCAATAGCGAGGAACTGGCCGCTTTTCTCAAGCTGGTCTCAACTCTGTTACAGGAGCATATGGGCATGTCCCAGGCAGATGCGGATTTCGCGGTGCAGCACTTCGACAGCTATTACTTTGATCGTTGGGGACCTCCAATCATGAGTTGGAGCCAATGTGGGGAGTCGGAGAAGCCCGAAGGCTAGCCGGAAATACGAAAGCCACCCGCGAGGGGCCACCCGCCTCTACCCACCGCCCCTGGCTCTACACCCAAGTCCCGCAACTGGTGGATATGCTGTCCTGTGCAGCCAGGTTGGCTTGAGAAAACAAATGTGAGAATTATCCTTTGGGTAGATGACAGGGGATAGCGGTGGCAGATGTAGAGCCAGGGGCGGGGTGGAGGTGGCGGGTGGCTTTCGGACTTCCCGTTCTCACCAGGAAGAGATGGAGAACGAAGGCCATCCCCTTGCGGATGGCCCGCTGAAATCTACGATATGGGACGGCTCTTTGCTATCCCTTCCCCAAAATCCCCTCGTTATCCTCTCCCAGTAGCGGCGGAGCCTTATACAACCTCGTAGGTGTTTCTGAGAGGTGCATGGGGGAGCCGGAGAGTTTGATGGGGCCGGCGGTTGGGTGCTGCGCTTCCCAGACGAATCCTCGTGCCTGCACCTGGGGGTCGCGGAAGACCTGGCTGACGGTATTGATGGAGCCGCAGGGGATGCGGGCGGCGCGCAGGTCGGCGAGCCAGTCCTCGGTGTCGCGCTGGCGGAAGAGTTCTTGCAGGATAGGGACGAGTTCTTCGCGGTGGCGCACGCGCTCCGGGTTGGTGGCGAAGCGCGGGTCGGTCGCCAGTTCGTCGCGGCCCAGCAGGTGGCAGAGCGCTTGATAGAGGCGGTCGTTGCCGCAGGAGACGACGACGTAGCCGTTGCGCGTCTGAAACGCCTGGTAGGGAACGATATTGGGATGGGCGTTGCCGTAGCGTGGAGACTCCTGGCCGGAGATCAGGTGGTTGGCGGAGACGTTGCCGAGCAGCGAGACGGCAGACTCTAAAAGCGAGATGTCGATGTACTGACCCTGACCCGTCAGGTCGCGCACGTGTAGCGCCGCCAGAATGGAGATGGTGGCGTACATGCCCGCCGAGATGTCGGCGATGGGCGAACCCAGGCGCTGCGGTTCCCCATTGATCTCGCCCGTGACGGACATCAGGCCGGACTCGGCCTGGGCCACGAAGTCGTACCCGGCGCGATTGGCGTAGGGGCCATCCTGTCCGTAGCCGCTAATAGAGCAGTAGATCAGGCCGGGGTTGAGCGCTCGCAGGTCTTCGTAGCTCAGCCCCTGCTTCGCCAGCGTGCCGGGTCGGAAGTTCTCGACCAGCACGGTCGCCGTCTTAATGAGGTCGAGCAACTGCTGCTTCTGTTCCGGCTGGCTGAAATCCAGCGTGATGCTGTACTTGTTGCGGTTGAGTCCCAGATAATAAGCGGCTTCACCGGCGATATAGGGTGGGCCGAAGTGGCGCGTATCGTCGCCCTTGCCCGGCTGCTCCACCTTGATGATGGTCGCGCCCAGATCGCCCAGCATCATAGTGCTGAACGGGCCTGCAAAGACACGCGAAAGATCAACGACGACAACATCCGAAAGCGCGGCATCCATAAACCCTGACCTGCCTTTCAATCCCTGAATTATATAGCCAGAAAATCTTCTTTTTGCCGTGCCAGGAAGAGCACGAACTGGTACATGGCAAAGAGTTCGAGCGCGAAGGGCAGATAGCCCGTGTAGCCGAGCAGGGGCATCTCGAAGATTTTCCAGAACCCGACATATGGAATAGTATAATACCATTTTGGCAGCGCGTAGTAGTTCCACATCTCCCAGAAGAAGCCGCAGCAGAGACCGGCCAGGGGCAGCGCGATGAAATGCCAGTCGCCGACAGCGATATGTGCCAGCGCCGATTTGCGCCGCAAGATGTTGTTGATGGGGTCGAGGATGAGCGCCATGCAGAGCCAGATCAGCACAAAGCAGTAGCGCGGGAAGATCCACGGCAGGAGCAGGCAGAGCAGGCCCAGGAAGATAATGGGCAGCGTCACGCGCAGTGGCAGGCGTGGCCCAGGTGTGTTGGCGGGCAGGCGCGGGTGCAGGGGCTTGAACGACGAGAGAAATTCTGCCGTTTCCATCACGGCGGGCAGAACGGTGCTGAAGTTGAGGCTGGCGATGAGAAAATAGGCCAGGGGGCCGTAGGGCCGGTCGAGGATATAGTGCCAGTTCTGCACCGCGATGTTCATGCCCTCGAAGGCCCACCAGAAGACGCTGGAAATGAGAAATAGCTGGATGGTGCGCCAGCGAGCGCGATTGAGAAGCGAGGTGCCGCGCCGCAGCGTGACCAGCGCGTCCATGAAGACGATGTAGCCAAACCACAGCGGGAAGAAGCTGTAGCGGTAGAGCGGGTCGATACGCAGCCATGAAGCGGCCCAGGCCAACAGGCACAGCGCCAGCGCGGCAAAGCCGTACAGGGGGAAGCGTCTTTTCGCTGTGAATGGCGTTTCAGATTCTGCTATGCGTTCGGTTTTTAGCACGGGTTTAATTCCTGGTTTCAAGCCGGTTTGCCAGCAAGCGCTGCAACTCGGCGGCAACTGTTCTTACATCTCCAGTCAGATACGTACCCGGCACCTGCGCGATGAGATGGGCGTACTGCACAAACACCTGGCCACCGAACACGAAGCCGGGGCGCGGCGCTGGCAGTTCCTGCACGCCGCGGCCCAGGTCGATCAGCGAGGCCAGGTAGGCAGGCATGGTCAGTGAGACGCAGACGAGCGCGGGTGCCAGGTGCCGGATGATGTGCAGCAGGCCGTCGATCTCGATGCTTTGTCCGAGGTAGGCCACGCGCACCCCGGCGCGGCGCAGGACGAGGGCCAGCATCAGGGTAGCCAGTTCGTGCGCTTCACCCGGCGCGCAGCAGGCCAGCACCAGAGGCCCACTGGTTGACACCGGCGTCACATAGAGCATGTTTGTGAGGAAGCCGCGAAAGAGGCCGCTGGCAAAATGCTCAACGGCCACCGTTAGTTCGCCCTCTTCCCACAGTCGCCCAATTTCCCACAATGTTGGCGCAATCAACTCCGCACACACCTGCTCAACCGGGTAGACCGCCAGCATGGAGGCCAGCAGCGCCTTCGCTGTCGTTTCATCGAGCGCGTTGAAGGCGTCCAGCAGGTACTTGAGCGTGGCCTGCATGTCGAGCGTCGCGGGATAGCGGACATAGGGCAGTTCTCCGTGACCCCGCTCTAAATGCGGCCAATGCTCCAGTGAGACGGGCGGCAAAGTTTCACTCGGCTTCAGGCTGTTTTCGGCAACGGGCTGTTCCTGCTCCTCGAACTCAGTGGGCAGTACGTGGGCCGGGGATGAAGCACCGGGCGCAGAAACAGGCGGCGGTAAGGTGACGTGGAAGATTGCCTCGCCGCCTGTCGCCGTGTGTTCGGCCTCGCGCAGGTGCCGGTGTTCGGCTGACAGGTGACGCAGCAAAGCGATGGCCTGACTGATCGACATACCGGCGTCGACGCGCTCTTTCAGCCAGCGAATCGTCGCTACATCGCGCTCCGAATAGAGGCGGTAGGCGTTGCCGGCGCGTTCGGGTGAGAGAATAGTGTAACGCCGTTCCCACGCACGCAGCGTCGGCGCGGGTACGCTCGTCAGTTGCACAACAGCCTTTGTATTGAAGATGGGAATGTCTGGATAGCGCTCCAGATCAGGCCATTCAATGTGGCCTTCCCTCACGTTCATGGCATCTCTTCTCATTGATCTGGCACGTTCTGGCTTCTGTTGACGCGGCAGGTTTCTGTGGTTTGTCAGCTCAGCACCCACCTTTCAACAGAGTTCTCCTGTCACTATATCACAGGCGAACCGGGTAATCCATAGTTTGCATACATTTGTATATGCTTTGTCGAAGCTCTTTCCACATTTCAGGCTCTTTTCTCCAGGATGCGCGAGAAGGGCAACATGGGTAAGATTCTGTGACTATTGACGTGTCGTTGAATGTATGAGACGATTCAGAAAAGCAACAAGATCAGGCTACATGCGTAGTAATGGATAAGGATGCACATGGTCAATTGTGGGTTTCATTTTTGAAAGTTCATTATTGCGTCCAGAGGGACGACCGGGAGTTCGAGAGGACTGTGATAGAGGATCAATCGATTTCAGCGGAGGAGCAGGAGTGGCTGGCGGCAAATATCGCCAGGGTGCGAGCCAGTATTGCCGGGGCGGCACAGAAGGTTGGGCGCAGCCCTGACGAGGTGACGCTGGTGGCAGTCTGCAAGACGAAACCGCTGGCTCTGGTCAGGATGGCGTATAATGTAGGGGTAACGCATTTTGGCGAAAATCGCGTGCAGGAGGCGTTGCCCAAGCTCGCCGCGTTTCACCCGGTGGACGTGTCCTGGCAGATGATCGGGCATGTGCAGAGCAACAAGGCCAGCAAGGTTGCCGGAGCCTTCGACTGCGTGCAGAGCGTGGACAGCCAGCACCTGGCGCAAGCCTTGAACCGCCACGCCGGAGAAGAGGGCAAGCGCCTGCCGGTGCTGCTCCAGGTCAATGTTTCAGGCGAGGCGAGTAAAGAGGGTGTACCACTGGCGGAAGCGCCTGAACTGGCCCGACAGCTTGTCGCCTTGCCGCATCTCGATGTGCAGGGTTTGATGACCATCGCGCCGCTGGTGGAGAATCCAGAGGAGGTGCGCCCGGTCTTTCGCGGTCTGCGCGAACTGCGCGAGCGCTTGCGGGTCGAGGTGCCAGAAAGTTCCTGGCGGCATCTCTCGATGGGCATGACCGATGATTACCGTATAGCAATTGAAGAGGGAGCCACCATCGTTCGTGTTGGACGAGCGATCTTTGGCGACCGTGCGCGTTAACTGTAGGGGCGACCATCATGGTCGCCCAACTGTAGGGGCGACCCTTGTGGTCGCCCGGCGAAGCAATCCCCACGATTGCCCTGAAGGAGAGAGTTATGAACGTTGATGACGTGTTGTTTGGTCGCCGGATTCGCCAGAATCACGCGCTGGAGCACGCGACTATTACGATTTTAAGCGGCATGGTGCCGAATCTGAGCATCAGCGCCCGTTCCAATTCACGTGGTTTCATCATCTTTGGTGACGTTGATCTTGGCCTCTTACGCCAGGCGCTGACCGAGGCGCTGCGCCGTTTGCAGGCCGGTGAAGCAGAGCTTGCCATCCACCCCAACTGCGGCACCAACCTGGTAATTGGCGTCTCACTAATGGCGCTTGGCACTATGCTGGGTATGGCTTCCAGCAATACACGCACACGCATTGCCACCACCGCCGCCTCGTCCATGGCCGGTTTCGTGGCCGCTCGCCCGGTCGGTGAGTTCGTGCAAAAGCACGTGACCACGCTGCCAGACCTCGAAGGGGTACATGTCACAGACATCTCGCGCCGCAAGGTGCTCGGCTTTACTCTCATCGAAGTGCGCACGGTTCAGGAATAAATTCAGTAAGTAAGCAGGTAAAGATATGTTCTTGTTGCAATTGAACATCATCCACAGTATCATCTTCTACGGTATCGGGGCCATCATTCTGGCGATGCTGGTACGCGCCATC
>DASTKE010000474.1:0-6320 GCA_035716105.1 Ktedonobacteraceae bacterium
CGCAGCAGCTTGACGACTTCGAACCAGAGGATGCTGATGATACCGGCCCCCAGGCAGATCAACAGGTCGGTGGGAGTGAGCAGCGAGAAGCTAAAAAGCTCGCGCAAAAATGGAATGGAGAGAACGAGCGCGAGGAGCAGCAGACCACCTGCCATCACCCACCAGAAGGCCGCATTACGCGAACGCAGCATGGCCAGGATCAGGCGCGACTGTGAGCGATTGACGAAGATCAGGCCAAGGTTGGCGAAGACCAGGGTGGTGAAGGTCATCGTGCGCACCGTCGGCTCGCTCCGCCCCAGAGAGAGGGACAGCAGAAAGATCGCCAGCACGCTGACCAGCACGCTGACACCCTGGAGCACGCTCAGGGTGATGAGCTGCCCGCTAAACATAGGCTTCTGCGGATCGCGCGGTGGACGTTTCATGACTGCCGGGCTTTCGGGCTCAGACTCGAAGACCACGGAACTGGCCGGATCAATGATGAGTTCCAGGAAGACGATATGGACGGGCAAAAGCACCAGGGGCAGGCCCAAGAGCAGGGGCAGGAGCGAGAGAGCAGCGATGGGCACGTGAATCGCCAGGATGTAGGCCAGCGCCTTGCGGATATTCTCATAGATGCGCCGCCCCATTTTGACCGCCTGCACGATGGAAGAGAAGTCGTCATCCAGCAGGACCAGTGAGGCCGCTTCGCGCGCCACATCGGTGCCGCGTTCCCCCATGGCGATGCCGATGTTCGCCGACTTCAGGGCAGGCGCATCGTTCACGCCGTCACCCGTCATCGCCACGATTTCGCCATTGGCCTTGAGTGCATTCACCAGGCGCAGCTTCTGCTGCGGGACGACGCGCGCAAAGACATTGACCGTGCGCATACGCCCTTGCAACTCAGCATCATCCATCCTATCGAGTTCGGGTCCTGTAAGACAGGCATGGTCGGACTTCAGGCCAATTTCCCGTGCGATGTGCAGGGCCGTACCCGCGTAGTCGCCCGTAATCATGATGACCCGGATGCCAGCCAGATAACACTCGCGCACGGCCTCAGGCACCCGTGGCCGTACGGGGTCAGCTAGTCCCACCAGCCCGATCAATTCGAAATTGAAGTCATGCGGATCAGTTGGCAGCTTCTCCGCCTGTTTGAAATAGGCCCTGGCGACTCCAAGCACGCGCAGCCCATCGTTTGCCATCGCGCTGACCCGCTGGGAGAGCGCTTCTCTTTCGTCCGCTTGCAGGTGGCAGAGGTCAAGGATCGCCTCGGGTGCGCCTTTGACGGCGACGACATACTCATCCCCCTCCACCGCTTTCCAGACGTGGGAGAGCGCCAACAGAGCAGGAGATAAGGGATATTCGCGGATCAACGTCCAGTCGCGATGCAGGTGTTCGGTCTGCGCCAGGGAGCGCTCGCCGAAGAGCCGCAGCGCCTGCTCCATCGGGTCAAACGGATCCTGCTGGCTGGCGAGGATGCTGAATTCGACCAGCGCATGAAATGTTTCTGGCAGGAGAGCTTCTTTCTCCATCCCTGGCCCGGCGACCTCGTAGGTGGCATCGCGGGCGAAAAGCTGGCCGACGGACATGCGATTGAGCGTGAGGGTCCCGGTTTTATCGACGCAGAGGACGGTTGCCTCGCCCAGGGTCTCAATGGCGGGCATACGACGCGTTAAGACATGGGTGCGCGCGATACGCCACGCACCCAACGCCAGGAAGATCGTGAGTACCACCGGGAATTCTTCCGGCAGGATCGCCATGGCCAGCGCAATGCCAGCCAGGATGCCATTCAACCACTGCCCACGTAAGACACCGTAGAGCAAGACCGCCAGCAGGCACAGGACGATTCCCACGATGGCCACGAGACGCACTAACCGACCCGTCTCCCGCTGCAAGCGGGTTTTCTCCGGTTTGACCGCCTCAAGCGCCTTGCCAATCTTGCCGAGTTCCGTCGTGGTGCCGGTGGCGAGCACCTGGGTAACCCCCTGCCCCTGCGTGACCAGCGTACCGGAGTACACGAACGGCAGGTCATCTCCTCCCGGCCTGCTCATTTCATCAGGGACTTGACCCTTCCAGGCGCTCTTGCGGACGGATAACGACTCGCCCGTGAGCAAGGATTCATCGACCGAGAGGTTCATCTGCCAGAGCAAGACCCCATCAGCAGGAACCCGATCCCCCTCCGCTACCACCACGAGATCGCCCCGCACGACCTCCCTGCCCGCAATGCGCTTCTGTTTGCCATCGCGGATGACCAGGGCACGCGGGCTGGACAGATCGCGCAGTGCCTCCAGGGCATGTTCGGTGCGATTCTCCTGAAAGAAGTCGATGACCATGATGACCAGGATGGAGCCGAGTAAGACCACCGCTTCCTCAATATTTCCGAGGAACAAGTAAATCACACCCCCGGCAATCAGCAGCGCAAACATGGGCTCGGTGACGATACTCAGGGCGATTTTGAGCACGGAGCGTCGCTGCGTAGCTGGCAGCTCATTCGCACCCTCGTGTCGCAGTCGCTGAGAGGCTTCCTGGTCCGAAAGCCCCCTGAGTGCCGTGATATCGGCAATTTCCAGGTTTTTCGGTTGGTCGGGGGAAAGAAGGGACATACCCGATGAATCCTTATCGTATCTTCTACCGATGTTCTGCTTCCATCAGATGGAACACGGTTCGATCGTGAACGGTATAAAATGCTGCTCCCTATCCATCCATCGGAGACACCGGTGAATACGGTCAGGCGTCTCATACACTAGATCACGTCCTGGCCTGGCTTGCGCTCCCTAACACACCTGGTTCACTCGCGCTATCTCAGTTCGCCGGCATTCGTGTTACGTTCCTGCTTCTGGAGGAGATTGCTTTGACTTCGGACGAGTCCAGAAAAATGCACCAGGTATCAGGACGAGGAACCAGACCTCTGGGATAACCAGGATAGGTATCATTTGGCCAAAGTAGGGTGTTCCCTTCAGAATGACAGCTGAAGCAATCCAGACACCCACCCAGATGATCACCGTGCCGGTGAGGTAGGCTCTTTTAAACGTTTTGCTTTCCAACATGGACTTTTCCTTCTTAGCAGGACGTGTTGTACGTCTCTGCGTCTCATATCTACACTACCATGCTGTCATCACAACGACCTACGATGCGCGAAGCTGTCACTGGTAGCACGCTCGCGCATTGTAGATCAGGAAGCCGAGAGGCCAGGTGAAGACCTTCATCTCTCATTGTACCACCTTTCGCGCATCAGCGAGGTTGCGTAAGGGCGTGCGAATCGTTCAATGCGTGTGGCAGAAGAGATGGGGTTGCCGGGTGAACTGTGGGGAATGTGTGTAGAACTCGGGGAGATGTACCAGGAACAGGGTGATGAGAGCCAGGCAGACCAGACATTCGCCCGCCCCGCCGGGATCATACACGCGCTGGCGGGCACACTGCAAGACCACCAACAGCGCACCACCTTCCTATCCACATTACTGGTACAGCGTGTTTTGGAACACGTGCGGTATTTCGAGTGAAGCTAGATGGGGGTGAGATGACACTGGAATCTGCTCAAGCTTCATGTCGAGGTGGCGGTGCAATTCCACAGTTGTAGGTTCCAGACGCAACCTCTGTGAGGGGTCAGCGTATTGAAATCTTGAAAACTGCCGACTTCGGTTTGGATGCCCTGACCTCATTTAACCTGAGTAAAAACTTTTTGGAGGATCGCATTTTCTGCTGGAAGCGGGTGGTTGTAAACACCAATCTGATTGTGCTTTTGCTACCCAATAGGTATACTTCATCCAGAGTACGTTTTGGGTAGCACTTAGACCGCCTGGTGTTCCCCCAGGCAGGAGGAGGCGAGCCTGCGATGCCGAAGGCGGCTCCGTATCGTCTCAGGGGTACTGCCGCGCTCGGTAGTGGATCATTCGGACTTTACTCCCTCTCGCTTGACAGCCCTGGTGACTCTGCTTATCCTTGCTTCTCAAGGAAGCTCTCCCTGCTTCCCATTTTAACAGCGAGGATTCTGATGGCGCTTCCTGTGTTCGTGTTTGTGTTCCTGCTCGTGGTCGGCCTTTTGCTCTCTCTGTCGCTACTTTGGCGTCGTGACTGGTTCCACCGTCGGCCTTCCTCCTCACGAGGAAGGGCCAAGCGCAGCACGCTCCACCGTGTGCTCAAGCCCCGCTGCCCAGACGATTGTCCCGCCTGTCGACTCGCCTCTCCTGCCTCATCGGGTGCAGAGCCAGTGCCTGCTCCTGTGCGTCCCTGGCGCGAGGTGAAAAGCCGCCGGGGAGCCCCCAAACGCATCGACACCGAGGGGTTCGCTTGTCCCAACCGTCAGTGCGCGTACTTCGGCAATACCGACGCTTCCTTCCATGCCCTCGTCGGAGATGGCAAACATGGGCATGCCGAGCAGATCCAAACGTTTCGCTGCCAGGCCTGCCGCACCACGTTCAGTGCTCGACGCCACACCTCGTTGTACCGGCTGAAAACCCCGTCTCACCAGGTCGCCATAGTGCTCGCTGCGCTGGCCGAAGGGCTTGACCCTTCGGCGGCCGAGCGAGTCTTCGGCTACCGGCAAGCGACCATCACCACCTGGCTCACTCGCGCTGGCGAACACGCTCAGACCTTGCACCAATGCTTCTTCTCCAATCTCCAGCTCCCGCACCTGCAGTTGGACGAACTCCGAACTAGGCTGCGCGGTGCCACACAGATCCTCTGGCTGTGGTCGGCCATCGATCCCCTCACCAAGATTCTTCCGGTGCTTCAGCTCGGTCCCCGCACGCAGAACATGGCTCATACGGTTATCCACTCCCTACGACGGAGCCTCGCCCCTGGCTGCTTGCCGATCTTCACCAGTGACGGGCTCAATCTCTACTTTTATGCCCTCACTGCCCACTTTGGCCAGTGGCTCGCGTTGAGTCGTCGAGAACGCAACGTGCGCCAGTGGCAGGTAGCGGCGGGTTTGATCTACGGCCAAGTCAAGAAAAGCTACCAACGGCGGAGGCTGATACGGGTCTCGCAGGTGATGCGCCTGGGAACAGAGGACGCTCTCAAAACCGCTTTACAGGGATTGGGCTTCTCTGGACGACTGAACACCGCCTTCATTGAGCGAGTGAATCTGAGCGTCCGTCATGGAGTGGCAGCGCTGGCACGTCGCACCTGGGCCACTTCCCAACAGGCTTCACAGCTCCTTGTTCACCTGGAATGGTGGCACGCCTATTATCATTTTGTACGTCCTCACGAAGCGCTGCGGGTAGCGCTCGTGCAGCCTCGCGAACGAGGGGGCAACCGCCTGGCGCAGCGCTACCGGCAGCAGACGCCCGCCATGGCAGCGGGGAGAACCCATCGCAGATGGACGGCTCGCGAAGTACTCGCGTGCCCCTTGCCAAAAGTTTGCGCTTGAGCGCCACCGTAGCCAGATACGGTTGGCGAGTTACGTCGCGAGGCAGTCAGGGAAGGTGACAGCAAAAGCACTCGGAGGGAGCCTCGCATCGGGAAAAGGTGGCCCCACTAGACTCCTCAAAGACCACAATCCAGCCCGAAGTTGGTTTGGAGAAGGCTGATCGATTTATCCACCATGTCCAATGGGAGTACCAACCACCTCCTCAAAACGCCCGGCGCTATAGTCGATGACCACGCTCGCTCCCAACTCGTGCAGGAAGTCGCGATTGCGCGCTGAGGCGGTCGCGATGACCTGTGCGCCCGCGAGCCGGGCCAGTTGGACGGCAAACACGCCCACGCCTCCCGCCCCTCCATGGATTAAGGCGGTTTGTCCCGCCCCAAGGCGCGCGTGTTCGAAGAGGGCCAGCCAGGCCGTCAGCGCTGAGAGCGGAACCGCGGCGGCCTGCACATGGTCGAGCGCATGTGGTTTGGGATCCAGCTCCTCAGGGAGGGCAATGGCGTAGTCCGCCTCGGCCCCATCGCGGCCGTAGCCGAGCATGGCATAGACCTCTGCGCCAGGGGCGAACGTCGTGACACCTTGACCGACCTCCTCGACCACTCCCGAGAGATCACGTCCGGGGATCGGCCGGGTGCGCGGGCTGCCTGTCGCGGTCTGGTAGGTCTCGTCCCACTGCAGTTCAGTGGCGATGACCCCTGTCGCGTGGGTGCGCACCAGGACCTCCCCTGGGCCGGGATGTGGTGGTGGTGCGTCTTCATACACGAGGTGATCGGGACCGCCACGGCCATGGATACGGATCGCTTTCATTTCTTCCTTTCCTCTCGACTTCGAGATGAAGCCAGTCCACCGCCAGAGTGCGGTGATCAGGTGAAGAGCCTCGGCTGTGGATCAGCCGAAGGTGAACACAAAGGCCTCTCCCTCATCATCCCATTCGCCTTTCTCCTATGACTGTTCGCTGCACGATGACTGTTGAGCGCAG
>DASTKE010000475.1:0-2741 GCA_035716105.1 Ktedonobacteraceae bacterium
AGGTGGCCCTCGATCTGCTGAATCTGCCCCTCGACATCGGTCAGTTTCTGCTCAATAGTGAGCGTATCATTCAGGTTCTGGGCCTGACTGAGCAATGCCAGCAGGCGCTGCTGTTCGACGCGCAGATTTTTCAATTCGGACGCAGTATCGACGTAGTCGTTAGACACGTCCTGTACCGTTTCGCGCAGATCAACCAACTTGCCATTGTGCTGGGCGGCATAGCTGCTCAGGTAGCTCTCAATCTGGGTATACAGTGTGGACTGTACGGAGTACGAGAGCGAGACATCGTAGAGGTTGCCATTACTGGGGTCTTGCTCGTAGTTGAGGCCCGCCGAAGATGAGCGTGGGTCGGTGGTGCGTATCCAGCTTTGCAGGTCAGTTGCCACTTGCTGCGTATCCTTCACCTGCATGTCGACCTGCAGCGCTTTAATCAGGTATTGTGGCTCATACCTGGCTGGAGAAGACGATCCCCCTGTCGATGTGCTTCCGTTCTGACCGCTGGCTGCGGCGTGTTGCCCAAGTGTCGCTCCGTTATTCGCGGACATGGCTGCTGGCATACTGGCGCTGCCCGCTGAGTTTGTTGATGACCCTCCACAAGCTGCCAGCAATAACGTCAGGATGACGAGGCTACCGGACAGCAAGATGAATCCCTTGAGGTGCTTTTTTCCGCGTAACATAGAGTATTACTCCTTCTGGCATCTGTCATAATCAGGTATACATGGCTTTTCAAAGGTTGACCGGAAATGCTGGTAGAGTATGGTACCGGGTAGAGTATAGACATCCGGTGCTCTTTGCTTCATGGGTCATTTGCCCCATCTTTTCTACACACATGACGCCAGAAGAAAGAGAAAAGTTCCTGAGATTATAAACATGTAGGGGTACACTTGAGAGCGCCCGCGAAAGTCGGTATATCCAACATCTCGCGGGCGCTCTCAAGTGTACCCCTACATGTCCGTTTGACAAATAAGGAAACCGGGGGAGAAGATCGATTTGCCGATCCTCTCCTAATAAATGAGCTAGCTCTGGCTCGAATGAACCGAAACGTGCTGCGGTTGGGACTGGGATTGAGACTGCCCACTCACGCTGCTCTGCACGTTGATTTTCTTCGGGCGGCTCGCTTCACTGACTGGAACCCAGATCGTCAGGATACCGTTGTCGAAGTTGGTTTGAATCTTGTTGGCGTCGATGGCGCGAGGGAACGTGATCGTGCGCTCAAACGAGCCACTGGTCATTTCCTGCATCAGGGTATTATAGTGACCCTGCCCTTGTTGGCTCTGCTGTCCCTGGCTCTTGGTCTGGGTCTGGCTCTGCGGCTGCGACTGCGGGGTCTGTGGCTGCTGCGTCTGGTGGCTTTGGGCCTGTTGTGCCTGTGTCTGTGACTGCTGGCCTTCCTGGCTCATCGGGCCGCTGTAGCTGAACTTGCCCTTAATATCCAGTGTGTTCTGCTGGACGGTCAGGTCAATATCGTGGGCTTTGACGCCAGGCAGGCTGACCTGCACCTCGTAGCCGTTGTTCGTCTCATAGACGTTCATCGGAGCAACTGAACTTTGCTGGCCTCCAAACCAGTTCGGGTTGACGAAGCTCTGAGTCAGGAGCTGGTCCATCGCGTTGCGCAGGCTGAGACCGTAGGGGTCATAGCGAGAAATTGACATAGAATACCTCCTCGTAATCTTTCTGTTTACGTCTGACAACCATTACAAAGAAGAGCACATGAGCGTGGATGCAGTGTGATGTTTGTATGGTCTGATGGGTGTATCCCTGCCACCACCTGAACCGCTCGCTCTCCCTATTCAAATTGTATATTATCTCACATAAATTGTCAAGTCATCTTTAAAAATACAGACATGTTATTTATCAGGTTTTGTACAAGCAAGGGGACATAGTGAGGCGTTGTGTTATCGCATGATATACTGGAAGGCACAGCAGTAGGTTTCCTCTCTGCACAGAGAGTTCTTGTAAGAAGGGCAGAATAAGATGAGCGAGATTATCGAACTTCTCAGGCAGCTCGTTGCCATTGATTCGATCAACCCCGACCTGGTGCCAGGAGGCGCGGGTGAGGGTGAGATTGCGCGCTTCGTGGCGAACTGGTTGGAACAGGCGGGCTTAGAGGTCACGATAGAGGAGGCCGCGCCGCAACGTCCGAATGTGATTGCCGTTGCCCGTGGCTCCGGCGGTGGTCGCTCGCTGCTGCTCAATGCCCACATGGATACGGTAGGCGTGGCGGGTATGGAGCGGCCTCACGAGCCATATATCGAGGAAAACCGGCTGTATGGTCGCGGCGCGTATGATATGAAGGGCGGTCTGGCTGCCATTCTGGTGGCAGGAGCGGCAGCGAAGCAGCGCGACCTGCGCGGCGACGTGATTGTGACCGCCGTCTGTGACGAGGAGTATGCCAGTATTGGCACCGCTTCCGTTGTTAAAAACTGGCGTGCGGATGCCGCTATTGTCACCGAGCCGACCGAACTGGATATTTGTGTTGCCCACAAGGGCTTCTGCTGGCTCGATATTGAGACTACGGGCGTCGCGGCCCACGGTTCGCTGCCTGAACTTGGCGTTGACGCCATTGCGAAAATGGGCAAGGTGCTCGTCGCTTTGGAAGCACTGGATCGCTCACTGCGTGCCGCACCCTCGCATCCTTTGCTTGGCAGCGGCTCGCTTCATGCTTCGCTGATCGCGGGTGGTCAGGAACTTTCGAGCTATCCCGAACGCTGCCTTCTGAACGTCGAGCGCCGGACGGTTCC
>DASTKE010000476.1:0-3213 GCA_035716105.1 Ktedonobacteraceae bacterium
TAAGAGGGGAAAAGAAAAGAGCATGAGCCAGTGAACGATCCGAGGATCGTTCACTGGCTCATGCTCTTTTCTTTTCCCCTCTTAATATTCACCAGAATTTGTGCGGCAGGTGCGATGATGAGCAGGATGAGAGTGAGGATAAGCAGGGGAAGATTGATGAAATGGGTGATGGTGACGAGTGGTGACGGGGCGAGCAGGACGAAGAAATAGCTGCATTGCGCTATCCCGGCGTACTTGCCCCAGACGGTTGAGCCGAAGCGTATGGGATGCGCGAAGAGGAAATAGCTGCCCAACGCGGCCAGCAAGGGGATGAAGAAACGCAGCAGCATTACCAGGGCGAGCCAGAGCGGGAGAATGCCATTCCGCATCAGGATAATGGTGATCGACAGGTAGAGGCAGAAATCAGCCTCGCCATCGGCGATCTGTCCGAGCTTACTGAACGTGGAGGTGCGATGGGCAACCTGCCCATCCAGGATATCGGTGATGATGCCACTGAGAAATACTAGCAACGCCAGCCATTCAGGTGTACTCAGCCCGCCGGCGAGTCGAGCGACCAGGTACGAGGCTCCCAATCCACGCAGCCAGGTGAGGGTATTGGCGATGCCAACCACCGGCAGCAGCTTTTCTCCCCGTCCCGGCTGGCGATTCAGACCCAGATGCCAGAACAAATCGCTCTGCTGCCATGCAACACAAAACACAAACCCCGGTAGCAGCTTCAATGTATTTCCAGGCCCCTCGAAGACTGCATTGGCCCAGAGAATGGCGATTGCCAGTGCGCCGATCAGCAGCGTCACACGCGCCCACGAACGCTTTAGCGTGGGATGGGTCTGTGCCGTGTGCCATGACATCTCCCAGGAGCGAACTAGAAAATGCCACCAGCCCGGTGGACTGAACTTCTCCTCGCGTAGTGTCGTCAACAGGTCGACGACAAAAGCATTTTCGCTCTCAGATGTTGATTGCATGATGCTGGCCTACCTTAAAGAAATGTTTCACGTGAAACATTTTCATCGGAAGTATGGGAAGACAACGATGCGCTTGTTGCCCTGGCAACAAGCGCATCGTTGTCTTCCCATATCTCTGCTTACATCACCTGGAACGTCTCGTATACCGTAACCTGGCCACCACTCTGAAGCACCGGACAACCTTTGGCCTTCTCGACTGCATCGTTCAACGACTCCGCTTTGATAACAGAGTAGCCATTGGCTGATGGTCCTACTGCGCCATCGCTAACCGTGCCATTGCTCGCGATGCTCTTGACGGCACCAGAAAATGGATTGCCACCGTCAACCAGATTGCTGCCGAGTCCACCGAACCAGGCACCCCAGGCCTGCATGATGGCATCTCGTTCGGCTTGAGTTTCGCCCATAGCGCCGCCGCTATAAAGGAGGAGATAGTTCGCCATTGTTGTGCCTCTTTCTTTTTTTCATGGTTCTCGAAAGGCGTTCACATTCACCTTTTCGCTAATACGACGAATAACCTTAGCCGATTTCGACAGGATGCTTCATCAATTCTATGATAAGCAAAAAGAACACAACAACTTTTTTCTTGCTCATCAATGCTGCACGAAAATAGATTGTATCAGGTTGACGCCGAAGTGGTAGCCGATTTCGTGGTAGTCGCGGATCGACCAGAGGGCCAGTTCGCAGCGTTTGCCGACCTCGATGCTGCCAATGGTGTCCTGCAAGCCGAGGGCGCGTGCTCCATTGAGCGTCGCGGCAGTCAAAGCCTCTTCAAGCGACATGCCCATCGCGGACATGGACAGACCGAGCATGGTCTGCAAGTTCTCACTATAGGAGGTGCCGGGATTGAAGTCGGTTGCCAGGGCTACGTGCAAGCCGCGGTCGAGGAAGCGGCGCGCCGAGGGGTAGGGAGTGCGCAGGGTATAGGAGCAGCCGGGGAGGAGCGTCGCCACCACACCAGCCTCGCGCATGGCGTCCAGGTCGGCATCGCTGGCGTGATCGAGGTGGTCGGCGGAGGTCGCGCCCAGTTCCGCCGCCAGTCTCGCGCCGCCCGACGCGCTGAGCTGATCGGCGTGCAGTTTGAGCGCGTAGCCGAGTTCTTTGGCGCGGGTCAAAATGCGGCGGCTCTCCTCCAGAGTAAAAGCCTCGCGCTCGCAGAACACATCGCAGAAACGCGCCATGCCCACAAACGAAGGCAGCATCTCCTCGACCACCAGGTCAACATACGCCTCGCGCCGGTCCCGGTATTCCGGGGGCACCGAGTGCGCGCCGAGAAAAGTGGGGACGAGCCGTACCTGATTATGGGCATGAGATGTGCTTTCTTCCACGGCATTCAAATTGTTGATGATGCGCAAGCACATTTCCTCCGTCACCTTGTCCAGCCCGTAGCCGGTTTTGACCTCGACCGTTGTGGTGCCGCAGTTCCGCATAATATTGAGCCGGGCCAGCGCCAGTTCCATCAGCTTCTCGGTCGTGGCGCTGCGGGTGGCATTCATGGTTGTCAGGATACCTCGTCCCTGCGCCAGCAATTCGCCGTAGCTCACACCACTGCGCCGCAGGTGAAATTCTTCGGCCCGGTCGCCCGCGAAAACCAGGTGCGTATGCGAGTCCACCAGTCCGGGCGTCACGACCAATTTCTGCGCGTCCACAACTGTGATCTCTTGTCTACTGGAACCGGTATGGTGTTGGAACATAGGTTCAGCATCGTCGTCCGCGCCTATCCAGACGATAACGCCATCATGTATGGCCAGCGCCGCGTCTGAAATAACTTGCAGTGGGCCGCTTGCCCCCGGAATCGGCTTCTCAGCAACAGTTATCAGTTGCGCGATATTACGTATCACCATATTGGCTTGAATCTGCGATTGAGATGGGTCTGGTAGCATAAAAGACTCCTCCTCACGTGATCTTTTCCCTCGTTATAGCACAAAAGGCTGCCAGAGTCGAGTAGGAGAAACCATAGAAGGCCACCCGCAAGGGGATGGCCCTACAAAATGAAGCTGGTTCTGCAAGCCATCTAGCAAGCGTGCCTTGTAGGGCCATCCCCTTGCGGGTGGCCTTGTGACTTAAGTTTGTCTTTGCTCTTGCCCTCGCTAGATGGATTTGTTACACTGTAGCGAGGAAGTGCGGTGAGGAATGCCGGAATCAGGCAAGGGAGCCAGTGCGATGCGAGCAATTGACGATAGTAGTCCCAGGTACGCTGCCGTGCTGCGTGTGTTGCAAACCTGGAAGCAGTTACCGGAAAGCGACGTAGCAC
>DASTKE010000477.1:0-2496 GCA_035716105.1 Ktedonobacteraceae bacterium
AACGGCGCTCACAGCATTGTGCCAGACGGACTCAACCAACTGTAAGCGGAAAGTGTTCCAATCAGTGAGGCCCGGATTGCGGCGTCTTTGTGCGGCGCGTCGGTAATGGGACGAAGGCGCTTTCTTGCGTGTGCGGCTGCGCGGGTCGCATTCTGGCGTTGAGTGCGCAGAAGGACATGACACCGCGTGGCGAGGCGTTGTGGAAGCAGCAGCGCTCGATGCGGCTCATGTCGATGTCGCTTTCGTCCATGAAGGGCTTGACGAAGAGCGTGAGCGTTTTGCGGCTCGTCCAAAACGATGGGTCGGTGCCGATATGCGGCCAGAGCGTCTTCATCAGCTTCAGACTGCCGCCAATATTGGAAACGATCTGCGGCAGCACTGCGGCGCGGCCACGAGTGAGCATACGCAGGGTCATGTTTGGATGGGGACCCATGACCTGCATGAATTCTTGCAGCGTGAAATTGGGCGCGATAGGCTTGTAACCGTCTCTGGTATATTTCAACAGCGTGAAGGTGTTGCAGAGGGGCGAGCCTTCGCCAACGGGAAAGAACAAATCCTGTGAAATGCCCGTTTGCGCCTCAATCAACTGGAGAATCTCCGGCATACGCAGCTTACGCGGCGCACATGGTGTACGTAGGGCGTGTCCATTGCCGTTTTCAACCTCGTCGTTCTTGACCTCGAAGCGGCCAAAAGGTGTCGCGGCCTGGAAGGCAATGGCGCACACGGTATCGGGATGTTTCCAGGCAAAATCGACGACCTGCTGCACCTGAT
The DNA here is from genome assembly GCA_035716105.1 of Ktedonobacteraceae bacterium. Classification (GTDB taxonomy): domain Bacteria; phylum Chloroflexota; class Ktedonobacteria; order Ktedonobacterales; family Ktedonobacteraceae; genus CADDYT01. Next base: position 772 of record DASTKE010000477.1, read on the forward strand.
CGCTGTTGAGGCCATCGTAGAGCGCAACGGCCAGGGTTGAGGGCAGTTTTACGCGCTCAAGCGCCGCGATGGCCTTCTCGCGCACATTCCACAGGTCTTCGCCGCGCAGCTTGATGATGTCTTCCGGGCGCGTGCTGTCGAATTGCAGGTAGACCGAGGTGAAGCCCCAGGAGACCAGCTTTTCGGCAAAATCAGCCTCGCGTGCCAGGCGAATGCCGTTACTGACCATTTCGAGTTGGCCGAAGCCCTTTTTCTTGACGAGGGCCGCGATCTGATCCAGGTCCTTACGCACCGATGGTTCACCGCCTGATATTTGCAGCGAGATGCCCTTCCCCTCAATCGCGATCAGCTGGTCGAGGCGTGTCTCGATTTCTTCGAGCGTATAGTCGCGCTCGGAAGGGCTGGAGTAGGCATAGCACATGGGACAGGTGAGGTTGCAGCGCTCGGTGACTTCCAGAATAGCCAGTCCGGCAGGCTTGCGCAGTGGAAAGGGCGAAAGTCCCTGAGAAATATCGGTATCGCCGCCATCGCCATAGCGCTCTATCATCAGCTTTTCTACCTGGAACGACTTACGATAGAACACGGCCTGCTGGCCCAGATCGGTGTCAACCACGCCATGCACGGGGCAGTTGCGCGAGAAAAAGACCTGTTCGTTGTCACGTACCTCATACGTCGCGGGTACAATCTCACCACATACTGAGCAAATGCTGCGAGTTTGCTTGAGAATTTCGGCCAATTTGATTACTCCTTCCCGGATATCCTGCGAAATCGGGAACGAACGTAAAAAGCCATACAAAAATACAGCGAGAAGCACGAATGTCGGATTACGGAGATAGCCAGAGAGTGCCTTAAGCTATCTTAGGCATAGTATAACGTATCAAGGGGTTACATGACACAGGGTGAAATACCCGCTGGCGCACTGTCGAAGGTTGCTTCCAGACTTGCAAGGACCGAGGAAGGGGGCTCTCCATCCTTTAAGGGGAAACGGGGTCATGTAGGGGCGACGCCTTGTGCTCGCCCCTACATGACCCTCGCAAGAACGTATACCCCGAAGGGGCATGGCGACCATTGATTGCCATGCCCCTTCCTCCTACTCTCCCTCACGCGAAGGGAGAATCACGCTGTATCAGCTATTACCGGGGTTCGGGTCTGTTAAATGGGGCCTGCTGCGTGGTTTGGGTCATGTCAGATTGGTAGCTGGGCTGACCAGGCTGTGGATAGGTTGTCGGCTGGACAGGCTGCTGATAGCCGGGTTGACCAGGCTGACCAGGTTGTGTGTACACTGGCTGCGGATTGACCGGCTGACCGGGCTGAACATAGTTGGGGTTTGTGCCGGGCTGTGTATACGCGGCAGCGTCGCTTCTTGCCTGGTCCATCGCTTGCTGCGTATTCGCCTGGCTGGCGACATTGCTCACCGTGTTCTCAGTGCGGTTGAGCATACGGCGCGCCGTCTCCTGACCGCCAAGACCGAACGCGAGGCCAAAAGCGATAGCAGCGGCTCCAACGACGGCAGTGAACAGGATGTTCATGATCGAGGGCGCGATGCGCAGTTGCTCAAGAGCGATAATGGCTGCGAAGCCAATGACCGACCACTTCGCAATGGTTGCGTAGGTATTGGGGCTGCCCATATTCGCGCTGGCAGTCGCGCCACGCACGATATCACCGACAAATGTGCCACCGAGCGCGCCCAGGAAGAGCACCAGAATGGCGACAAAGACGTTGGGA
>DASTKE010000478.1:0-2871 GCA_035716105.1 Ktedonobacteraceae bacterium
GCTCTGACCGTGCCGGTCATACCCGCCATCGGCATCACTTTGCTGGTCAACTTCATGGATCGCTACGAGCGCGAACCCTGGTTCCTGCGGCTGGCGGCGTTTTTGTGGGGCGCGCTGATCGCCATTCCGCCCGCGCTCTTCATCGAGAAACAGGTGGATACCGCGCTGCAAAATATCCTGGCACCAGGCACCAGCGATGTTGTGCGCTCAGCCTTGCAGGGCCTGAACGCCGGTGTCACGGAGGAGACAATCAAGGGCGTGGGCCTGTTGTTGCTGTTCCTTATATTACGCGACGAATTCGATAACGTCACCGATGGCATCGTCTACGGGGCGTTGATCGGCGCGGGTTTCGCGATGGTCGAGAACTTCAGCTATTTCGCGACCAACTCAAGAAATTTCCTTGTATTTCTTATAGTCGGAAGAATTATCCTCGGCTGGCTGGGCCATTCGACCTTTACAGCCTGCTTCGGGGCTGGCCTGGGCTATGTGCGCCATACCAGGGTGCGCTGGAAACAGATTCTCGTCCCCTTGCTGGGCTACGTGATTGCTGTCGGGTTGCACAGCTTCTTCGATTTTGTCGATTTCCAGGCCAGCGCCGCCGTGCGTGCGGCTCCCGGCAACGAGAGCGTGGCCGTTTTCTCGCTGATCGCCATCATCGGTGATTATATCCCTCCCTTCATGGCGCAGATCGGGCTACTCTACATCCTCATTAAGAGCCTGGCGCACGAGGCGCAGGTGGTGCGCGAGTTCCTGGCATCGGAGGTCAGCAACGGCATCGTGCAAGTGGATGAGTATCCCCTGTTGCAGAACTCGTTTCAGCGCACAAAGCAAGAGCGGCACGTCCTGCGCGAGAGCGGCATACGGCAATGGATGCGTATCAAAATGCTCTATCAAACCGAGATCGGGCTGGCCTTCCGTAAGTGGCATGTGCAAATGGGTGATAAGCCCAAACTGGGTTACGTGCAGCCGGAAGACGCTTATCGCCAGACGATAGCGCGCCTGCGCAAAGAGATTCGATTGGCGCAAATGCGGAGACAGCAGCGATAAGTGGATGAGATGATGCAAGTCCTGCATCATCTCATCCATTTATCGCTGGCTTGACACTTCATTATAGCGCGTGCTAGCATGAAGGCAGTTATACCTCTGTACACAAAGGAAGGGATTGTTATGCGACTGGGGCGGGCTGACCTGCTACAGATCTATTCAATTATGCGCCTCACCCGTGCTATGGAAGACCGCACGCGCACGCTCTTTTTACAGGGCAGAGTCGTGGGCGGTGTCTACACGGCGCAGGGACACGAGGCCACAACCGTCGGAGCAGCAATGACGCTGAGCGAAGGTGACTGCATTGTGCCGCAGCATCGTGATCTGGGAATGCATCTTGCACGGGGCAGTTCGCCGCGTGCCGTGATGTGCCAGTGGTTAGCACGCGGAAATTCACCGGCGTTGGGGCGTGATGGGCAGGTGCATATCGGCGATATGCACGCCGGTATTGTGCCGATGATCAGTTTGCTCGGCGAATCGCTGCCCGTGGCCTGCGGGGTGGCGCTGACGATGAAGATGCGCAGGCGCAAGACGATTGTGCTGGCTACCTGCGGCGATGGCGCGACGAGCACCGGGCCGTTTCACGAGGCGCTGAACTTTGCCTCGGTGCGGAAACTGCCGGTGATCTTTTTGATTGAGAACAATGGTTACGCTTACTCAACTCCCAACTCCCAGGAGTTCGCGCTGGAAAACCTCTCCGACCGCGCCAAAGCCTACGGCATACCGGGCGAGACGGTGGACGGCAACAACGTGATGGCGGTGATGGAGGTCGTGGGTAGAGCGGTTGAGCACGTGCGCGGCGGCAATGGCCCCGTGCTGATCGAGTGCAAAACGTTCCGCGTGCGCGGCCACTCGGAGGCGGACAAGGCCGATTACGTGCCACCGGAACTGCGCGAACAATGGCTGAAGAAAGACCCGATAGCCCGTTTTGAAGCCTATTTGACCGAACAGGGCATTCTCACAGGTGACGAGAAGGCGAAAGTCGAGGCGCGAGTGAAGGCGACGGTCGAGGATGCCGTGCGCTTCGCCGAACAGAGTCCCGCGCCCGACCCGGAGACGGTGGCCGAGTATGTCTTTGCGCCAGATGGGCCGGTGGCGATTATCGGCGAACCAGATGCGCGGAACCCGCGCTACGTCAACGCGCTGGATACGCGCACAGGAAAACCATTCACCACAATGGCGCAGGCGGGTGAGCCGGTCTTTAGCGCGCCAGAGGAGGTGGGCAAGCGATGAGCACAGTAACGTACCTAGAAGCTATCAGCCAGGCGATTCACGAAGAGATGGTGCGCGACGAGAGCGTCTTCCTGCTGGGTGAAGACGTAGGAACCTACGGTGGCGCGTTCAAGGTCAGCGCGGGCTTCCTGGAAGAGTTTGGACCAGATCGTGTGATCGATACGCCGATGGCCGAAGCGGCCATTATCGGTTCGGCGGTTGGCGCGGCCTTGATGGGGATGCGTCCCATCGCGGAGATGCAATTCATCGATTTCATCACCTGCGGCTTTGACCAGCTTATCAACATGGCGAGCAAGATGTACTGGCGGGCGGGTATGCCGGTGCCGATGGTCGTGCGCGGCCCCTCCGGCGGTGGCACGAAGGGCGGTCCGTTCCACTCGGCCAGCCCCGAAGCCTGGTTCTTCCACACGCCGGGCATCAAGGTTGTTGTTCCTTCGACCACCTATGACGCGAAGGGGCTGCTGAAAGCGGCCATTCGCGACAATAACCCCGTGCTCTACCTGGAACACAAGCTGCTCTACCGTATGCCGGAACTGCGCGAGGAACTGCCGGGCGAGGACTATATCGTGCCACTGGGCAAGGCCGTAGTGCGGC
>DASTKE010000479.1:0-11976 GCA_035716105.1 Ktedonobacteraceae bacterium
GGCTGCGAAATGGTCGCGTCGAGCTGGTTGGCACGGATCAGCGCATGCTCATGCGGCACGCCGTCGTTGCCGACCAGGACGATGTGCGAGGAACTGCCCACCGAGGTGAACTTGCCAGCAGCCTGCTCAGCCGCGAGAATGCCATCCTCAGGTGCGCCCCACTCGACGTAGATGCCCTTCAGATCCGGGTACGTGCTCAGCGCCGTCTTGGCATCGCTGACGGCGGTTGGCGTGTCCCACTTCGTTGCGTACTCGACGGTCTTGAAGTTCGGATAGCTCGACTTGATGACCTGGTTGCAACCGTCCGTCCGGTCCTTACCATTCAAGGAAGCGAGATCTCCCTCCAGGATTGCAATGTGGCCGCTGGTGCCAGTCGCATGTGAGGCAATGAACTTGCAGGAGTTCTGTCCATACAGCACGTTGTCGGCACGCACGATCATGAAAACCTTGCCCGCGCTTGGCGCAACGTCCACACTGACTACGGGGACGTTCTTGCTAGCAGCGTAATCGAGCGCGGGCGCAATCGCGGCGCTGTCCACCGGGTTAACGATCAGTGCCTGAGCGCCTTCCTGGATCAGCGTGTGAATGTCTGTGATCTGCTTGGCGGCGTCATTGTTGGCGACCAGCGGCCCGATCAGCGTGGCGTTGTACTGCTGCGCGAACTTTGTTTCATACGTGATATAGTTGGTCCAGAAGTCGGTGTTGTTGAAGGTCAGCGAAACACCAAGCTTGAAGCTCGCATTTGGGGCGAGCGTGCTTCCTGAAGTTGATGAGCTGCCTGATGATGTCGTTGTGTTGCTCGGTGAGCTGCCGCACGCTGTCAGGATGATCGCGGCGACGATGACGAGCGCACCAAGCATGTATAAACGGCTTGCGAACTTCGAATGCATTGTTTTCTCCTCCGAGGTGCCTGATTCCAACTCGCGAACTCAATACTGCTTCTGAGGGTATTTCGTGATCGGTTTTCCCGGTCGAAAAGTCCTCTTAACTGGCATAAGGCATCACTATGCTTGCCTGCGTTCGCTTCTAGGCAGGTACGGAAGCGAATACAGGTGCTACGTCCGTTGCTGGAAAGCCCCAAAATCGGGGATTACGAAACGTCCTCCTTTCTTTCAAAAAAGATATCTGCTAGAACGCCTCCCTTCGCATTACGAATATGCTCGGCCAGGCTGTCCGCAGCCTCGTCGATATTACTCGCGAGCAGAGCCTGGAGCACCCGCTCGTGGTCATTCAACGCGATCTCCATTCGTTTGGGATAGAGTGTGTCTTGCATCTGAAACATACAGATTTGACTGCGCAACAGAGAGAGACTGTGCATCAGTCGCCCATTTCTCGACGCACGAGTAATCAGCATATGGAAACGAATATCTACCTGCAGGAAACGTAAGACCGGGTGTGTGTCCAATTCCGCCCGTACCGCGTATAGTTCCTCAAGATGCGCCTCGAGATTTTCCTGGCTCAGATGTGGCGCTGCCAGCCTCAGAGCCAGCACTTCCAACGCACCGCGCAGATCGTAAATTTCGTGGATATCCTGGGCTGTGAAGGTGTTCGTCCAGAAACCGCGGCGTGGATCAGCACGCACCAGCCCTTCCTGGACGAGGCGCTCCAATGCCTGGCGCACCGGGGTGCGGCTAATTCCAAGCTGTTCAGCCAGCGTCACATCAGAAAGCCGCTGCTCCTCACCTCCGCCAATCATGATGACGCGCTGCCATAGTTGTTCATAGGCATAATCAACAACCGTAGGCATCGCCGTTCGCTCCTGCCCCCAGAGCAGATTAAATAATTCCGCGCCCAGACTTTCGTCGAATGGCTTTGTTTCTGTTTCCTTCTTCCGGCTATTCGTTTCCGCCGAAGAGTAGGTCATACCTCGCTGCTCCCGTCTTTATTTCATGTCATCTCATATTGGAGATGCTGAAGTTGCGCCGCAATTCGCTTGATGGGATAATAGCCCTACCGAAGGCTTGACTTTCCGCATCGAATACTGTATTTTGTATACAGAATTCAGTATACTTATTTTGTTCTGCTTCGTCAAGGGGTATGTGCCGCAAAAGGAGAAAAGTTGTGCAGCTCACTATTGTTGGCGTCGATGCCTATGATATTCGTTTCCCAACTTCGCGCACTCTTGCCGGTTCCGATGCCATGAATAACGACCCGGATTATTCCGCCGCCTACGTGATTTTGCGCACAAATTCCGAGAGAGGACTGGAAGGTCATGGTTTAACCTTTACCATTGGACGCGGGAACGAGATTTGTGTAGCGGCAATTCGGGCGCTGGCCCCTCTAGTCATTGGACATACCCTGGAGTCGTTTACCTCTGATATGCGCTCTTTCTGGCACCACATCACGGGCGATAGTCAACTGCGCTGGATTGGGCCAGAAAAAGGGGTGATTCACATGGCGACTGCCGCTGTGGTGAACGCGGTCTGGGACCTGTGGGCGAAGGTCGAGGGGAAGCCCTTGTGGAAGCTGCTGACCGACATGGAACCGGAGCAACTTGTCTCCTGCATCGACTTTCGTTACATTGTGGATGCTCTGACCCCTGGTGAGGCGCTGGCGCTCTTGCGCGAGCAGGCCGAGGGCAAGGCGCGACGTGAGCGAGAGATGCTCCAGCAGGGCTTTCCCGCCTATACAACCGGAGCTGGTTGGGCTGGGTATAGTGATGAACAGATGCGCCTGCTCTGCCGCGAGACGCTGGTGAGCGGATGGCGGCACTTTAAATTGAAGGTTGGCCTCAGCCTGCAAGATGACCTGCGCCGGGCGCGCATCATGCGCGAAGAGATTGGGCCTGAGTCTACGTTGATGCTCGATGCCAACCAGGTCTGGGAGGTGAACGAGGCCATTAGCGCGATGCAGCACCTGTCCGCCTTCAACCCACTCTGGATTGAAGAACCCACCAGCCCGGATGACATTCTTGGACATGCCGCGATTGCCCGTGCGGTCGCGCCGGTTCGAGTTGCCACCGGCGAGCATGTGCAGAATCGCATCATCTTCAAGCAGCTATTTCAGTCCAACGCCATCGGCATCTGCCAGATCGATGCCTGCCGCGTCGGTGGTGTAAACGAAGTGCTGGCGATTCTCCTGATGGCCGCTAAATTCGGCGTCCCGGTCTGCCCGCACGCCGGGGGAGTTGGTCTGTGTGAATACGTGCAGCATCTCTCGCTCTTTGACTACATCGCCATTAGCGGTTCGCTGGAGAACCGCATGGTCGAATACACCCCTCACTTGCACGAGCATTTTGTGCATCCGGTCGTCATCAGAGATGGTCGCTATATGCCCCCCGATGCTCCTGGATACAGCGTTACGCTGTATCCAGCCTCGATTGCCGCCTACTCGTATCCCGATGGACCCGAGTGGGCAAATGGAACGAGTAGAGAGAGTGGAGCGAGTGAAAGGATATAGCCATGCGCAGGATTGGACAAATCATCGGTCTGAGGCCGGGTCAGATCGAAGCATACGAACGCTTGCACGCCGCCGTGTGGCCCGAAGTGCTGGCAATGATTGCCGCGTGCAACATTAGCAACTACAGCATATTTCGCCACGGCGAACTGCTCTTTGCCTATTTCGAGTATGTCGGCGACAATTATGAGGCCGATATGGCAAAGATGGCCGCAGACCCCAAAACACGCGAGTGGTGGACCTATACCGAACCGATGCAGGCCCCATTAGAGTCGCGAGCGCCCGGCGAGTGGTGGGCTACAATGAAAGAAGTGTTCCATACAGACTAAATCAGAGCGTAGAAGAAAGGACAGAAGGGTGTTTCGCCTGGATAAAAAAACTGCCTTCGTAACGGGGGCTGGATCGGGCATCGGTGAGGAAATCGCACGGCTCTTCGCGCAGCAGGGAGCGCACGTTGTGCTTGCCGATATCAGGTTGGATGCCGCCGAGCACGTTGCCGGTGAGATTCGAGCCGCCGGGGGTAGTGCGCGCACGCAGCAGCTCGATGTGGCCGAGGAGTCTCAGGTCAAAGCCGCGCTGGAACGAGTGGCTGCGACGGAGGGACGGCTCGATATTCTGGTCAACAATGCTGGTATCAGCCATGTTGGCAATATTTTGGAGACAAGCCTGGATGATTGGGAGCGTGTAATGCGTGTGAATGCGCGAGGCGTCTTTCTCTGCGCACGCGAGGGAGTGCGGCAGATGCTGGCACAGTCGCCGCCCGGAGGCGTCATTATCAACATGTCCTCTGTCGCGGCCACGATCGGTATTGAACGTCGCTTGCCGTACTGTTCAAGCAAAGGGGCTGTGCTGGCTTTGACGCGCTCGATAGCCATCGATTTCGTCACGCAGGGGATTCGCTGCAACGCCATCTGTCCCGGCACGGTGCAGACGCCGTTTGTGGAAGGCTACCTGGCGCGCAACTTCGCGGGACACGAGGATGAGGTGCGCCAGCAGCTTCACGCTCGCCAACCCATCGGGCGCATGGGGCAGCCGAATGAGATCGCCGCTGCCGCGCTCTACCTGGCTTCGGACGAGGCATCCTTTGTGACGGGTTCGGCGCTGGTCATCGATGGCGGCTGGACAGCGAAATAAAGTGAGGGAAAGGAGATATGATATGTCTTCTCAATCAGAAGCTCCGGGGCCGTTTGCTCTCCGCCAGATTGGTACAACGGGTTTGCAGGTGACTCCTATCTGTATTGGTACCGCTCCCCTGGGCAATATGCCGGAGACCTTCGCCTACGAGGTTCCCGAAGAGCGCGCCCTGGCCACCATTCGCGCTTTTTTCGCGAGTCCCCTCAACTTTCTGGATACAGCAGCCTCCTACGGCGATGGTGAGAGCGAGCGCCGCATTGGCATCGTGCTGAGCGAACTGGGCGGGCTTCCTCCCGGCTTTGTGCTGGCAACGAAGGCCGACCGCGATATGCAGACGGGCGTCTTTACCGGCGAGCAGATGCGGCGCAGCGTTGAGCGCAGTCTGCGCCTGCTTGGTCAGAAGCAATTGCAACTTGTCTATCTCCATGACCCTGAGCATATCACCTTTGATGAGGCCATGCAGCCGGGTGGCCCTGTAGAGGTGCTCCGGCAGTGTAAAGAAGAGGGCTTGATTGCTCACCTGGGCGTCGCTGGTGGCCCGATTGACTTGATGCTCCGCTTTGTCGAAACTGGACTCTTCGAGGCGGCTATTTCGCACAACCGCTTCACGCTGCTCAACAGGGAGGCTGAGCCGCTCTGGGAGGCTTGTACGCGCCTGAACGTGGCGGCTGTGAATGCCGCGCCCTATGGAGGCGGTCTGCTGGCGAAAGGACCGGACAACTACCCACGCTATATGTACAGTCAGGCATCGCCCACGCTGCTGCGTCGCGCCAGACAGATGCAAGCGGCTTGCCAGCGCTATGGCGTGCTACTACCAGCAGCAGCGCTGCAATTCTCGTTGCGAGATGTGCGCATTGCTTCCACCATCGTCGGCGTGACTCGTCCTGAGCGCCTGTCAGAGACGCTGCAACTGGCGCAACAGCCCATCCCGGATGACCTCTGGGCTGAACTGGACTCGATCTATCAATCCTGAGCAGGAGGGTGTATGAGCGAGGCGTTTCCCATCGTTGATGCGCATGTGCATCTCTGGAACCCCGATCAGTTCAATATGTCGTGGTTGGCCGATGTTCCCCGGTTGAATCGTCCCTATGGCTTACAGAACTATCGCGAGCAGACGCGAGGTCTCCCCATTGAGGCTATGGTCTATATCGAGGTGGGAGTTGAGCCGCGTGAGGCTCTGCGTGAGGCGCGGCACGTCGTGGAGCTTGCTAACGAGGAGCCGCGTTTGCAGGCTGTAGTTGCTGCGGCACCGGTCGAGCTTGGCCCAGCCGTGCGCGAACACCTGGAAGCGCTGGTTGCTCTTTCGCCCCTCATCACCGGCGTCCGGCGCAACCTCCAGGACGAAGCTGAGCCGGATTTCTGCTTGCGGCCCGATTTTGTCGCGGGAGTGCGCCTGCTGGCAGAGTACAAACTGTCCTTCGACCTCTGCATTAAACACCGGCAGCTGCCCTCTGTGATTGAACTGGTTCGTCGCTGTCCGCACACAACCTTTATCCTGGATCACCTGGGGAAGCCAGATATCAAGCAGCACGCGCTCGACTCCTGGCAGGCTGACTTGCGCGCCCTCGCCGCATTGCCCAACGTCGCCTGTAAAATCAGCGGCATGGTGTCTGAGGCCGACCACGAAAACTGGCAACCTGCCGACCTCGAACCCTTCATTCAAGTCGTATTAGAAGCCTTTGGGGAAGACCGCGTCCTCTTCGGCAGTGACTGGCCCGTTGCCCTGCTTGCTTCATCATATCGCCGCTGGTACGAGACTCTGCAAGCGCTCACCGCACACTGGCCGAGGGCAGCCAGACGCAAGTTGTGGGCAGAGAATGCCCGGCGCATTTATCGAATGGGATCCGACTGATCCGCTCGATCAAGGTGAATTGAGACCAGGGACGAACCAGCAGCCGTGAGGACGCATCAAGCTCCGTTCTCCGAGACGGAGCTTGATGGCCCGTCAACAGACGGTCGGACGAGGTATCAGGCCGTTACGGGTAGCTCACCACAGTGACCGGAGTATCCGGGTTGGCGCTGGTCGACGAGCCGCCGGTGTCGTTGACCACGTGCAGGATGCCGCCGGAGCCACTCGTGGAGAGGAAGATCGTGAGCAGATCGTGCAGGCTTGCCGTTGGCAGAGTGGTGGGAACCTCAAAGGCGTGTGAGGCGTAGATGTTCACCCCCTGGTTAAAGAAGCTGTAGCTACCCATGCCGTATCCACTGAAGCTGGTCGCTGTGTCGGCCACCTTGAAGGCGGCCCAGCCATCGATACCGGGAGCTTCCATCCACGCTGCCTGGCTGGGCGGGTCGTAGGGCATCTCGTTCTGGAAGAAAATGTCGGTGCCGCCATTGCCGTTCCAGATCACCTCGTACTTTTGATAGTGCTCGACGAACAGGCCGTAGGCGGTCACATTGTCCCCGTTGACAATGACGCCGGTGTCGGCGGTGTTGCTGTCCCAACCCACCCCGTTGCCATGATCGGCCCGCCATGCCCAGATATCATCGAGGATGACGTTGTTGCTGTTGACGACCAGGCTGCTCGTTGCCCTGCCCGCCTCCGCGCCGCCGATGCGGAAGAATACATCCTCAAGAGTCGTTGGGTCGGAGGCGTTATGGTCACTGCCTCCGTGACCGTTTCCGACGAGCAGCAGTGCTGGAGAGGTCGTCGCGCCCGCGTCGAAGATTATCCCGGAGATCGAGATCCCCTTCGCGCTGGCGGCACTCATGGACACGGTGCCGTTTTCAGGGATCAGCGTTGGGAAGCCAAGGCCGAGTACTACGGTATCGGGACGGGTGACCTGGATGCTCTGGTTCAGGTGATAGAGGCCCGGAGTCAGGATGAGGTTCCTGCCAGAGCCTAATGCGTTATTGATGGTGGCCACCGAGTCTGTAGGCCGGGCAATGAAGAACCTGTTGATTGAGATGGACGAGCCGGGCGTCGCGCCCCCGGCCCATGTTGTACCCACGGAGTTATGCTGCGCCGAGGGGACGAAGACGTTGTAGTTCCCGTTGGAGTCCAGGTACAGGTATGGCTCCTCTCGTGTCAGTGGGCTGGTCGCCAGCGTGGTGTACGGGCCACCGCACGAGGATTGAGCGGGGAAACACTGGGCGGGCGCGCCCACGACTCCTGAAAATACCTGGTTCCAGACGCCGTTGCTCCAGCCATCGAGCTGGCTGTTCCTGACGATCCACTGCTGCTGCGAGCCGTTGACCACCGTGCCGCCGCTGAAGGTGGAATCGGCGATGAAGCCGCCGCTGGCGTATGACGGAGAGGTGCAATAGTCCATCAGGGTGGCGGGTCCATTGATGTGGACCCGACGCATCGGCGCGGCCTGCGACACGGCCCAGAATTCGCCGTTATAGCATCCGGCATTTGGAGTGGTCACGTTGATGGTCAGGTTCGACAACGATCGCCAGAAGTTCACGAGCGCGGTGCAGTTGTTGGCACCGGAGCACTGATTGTAAACGTCGATGGACCCGTTGATGACGACATCGTTGGGGGAGAGGCCCAGACCCGCCACGGTGGTGTAGTAGCCAACCTGAAAGTTGAGGGGGTTGGTACTGGATCCATAGGTGCCAGGCTCGAAAAGCAAGGCATAGCGCTGCGTTCCGAACTGGTTGGAGACCTGTTGGTTGGCCACAGCGTTGACCGTCGCCTGAATCTGGCTCTGGGGCATACCGGGGTTGAAAATGTAGACGCTCGAACCGAAGTTGGGTTGGCTCGACGACGCTGACGGAGCCGCCAGTGCGGTAGCGAGGCCGCTGGTGGCAGTCAGTACTGTACCCATCATGCACGCCAAAGCCACGAGAACACTTACGGCAAAGATCGAACGACGATGCACCCGCCTGTCGGTACGGATGCACTGCGTCCTGCATGTGCCTGGCTGCCGAAGCCATTGGGAAAGGAATGCACGCAAGCTCATCTCCTCATCTCCTCGTTTGTAATCTGCCGCAGCTATGGGCCTCACGCCTCTGTTCATCCGGTCGCTCAACTATGACGGGTGTCCACCTCTATTTCGTTGCAGCACCACTTCGGGGTTCACCCTGAGATCCCGTGATGACTGACCGGCGTGCAGCCTGTCGATCCTAGGGTTGCAGGCCCACTGCGACAATCCCCCCTCGAAGTGGGCGAACGAGCGGACCGGCCCTGTTAAACGCGCCCTGATGTGCTCGCCAGGATTGGCGAGACAATCACGGGTTTCAATCCAGAACGGGCTTTCCAGGCTTTTTAGCCTACGGCGCTCATAGTATAGTATGTGAAGAAGCCAGAGAATTTGTCAAGCTCGAGCATTGCTCTATCCTCTTTGCTGAGCACAGTTCAGGCAAAGAGGATAGAGCAATGCTCATCTGTAATGGCTCAACTAACAGCGAGAGGCTACAAAGGGGTCATGGGATCCAACTGATCCGCGATTGGCTCTGCTCAGCAGAACCAGGATTCGGTGAGGTGTGGGATGGGGCGGCGAGCGCCGTAGTGTTCGATAGCCGAAGTGATGGACATTTCCTGACTGTTGGCGGCGAGTGCCAGGGCTTTGATAGAAAAGAACGTCTCGATGGGGTTGGCCTGCGAGCGCTCGGCCTGCTCAACCAGGGTTGAGACCTGGCGATGGAGGTCATCCATGCGCGGATTGGGCGAGTGCCAGCGATAGGTGTAGGCGGCGGGATCAAGTTCGCCCAGCCATTCGGCGCAATCGGGCGCTTCAAGGATGGCCGAACCGGGTGGAATAAGCAGGCGAATGGAGAAATGCACCGGGTCGACATGCTCGATCAGATGACGCTGCTCGAAGAAGTTGAGCAGCGCGATGTAGCTTTCCAGCGTTTCCCAGGGTGAGAAGGGCATGAGCGATGGACGCAAGGCAATGCCAATCTCTTCCATCCAGTCAAAGACGCTGGCTACGTCCGAGCTGGTGTGTCCCTTCTTGAGCTTACGCAGGACGGTATCGTTCAGCGACTCGACGGCAGAGACGACAAAGGCGCAGCCCAGTTCTTGTAATTCGGGCAATATGTGCCGGTGCTTGAGCAGGTGCTCGATCTTGATGGTGGCGTCAAACGTCACATCGGGAAACTCGCGATGCAGGGCGCGGGTGATGCGCAGCGCGTGCGTTGGCCCGTTCAGGAAGTCCGGGTCGCCGAAGGTGATATGTTCCGCTCCTTGCGCCACCTGTTTGTGGATGTCCTCTAATACGATGTCGGCGGGAATGGCAAAGAAGCGTCCATGATAAATCGGCGTGATGGGACAGTGAGTGCAGGTGTGTTTGCAGCCTCGCGTCGTTTCTGTATATCCCGCGATGCGCGCTCTGCCATTCCATTCCAGGCGGGCATAGCGTTCAAGCGCGGGGAGTTGCTGGCGCTCAGGAAGGCGAAATAGAGGACGGCCAATATACGGTTGGCTGGTTGCGTGCGCGGTGCTGACACCTGGTACTGAGACCGGTTTCTCCTGTTCTAGCGCTGCTATCAATTGCAATAGTGGCGTTTCATATTCGCCTCCGATGGCAAAATCACTGGTTTCTTTGAGCAGGTGAGGGGCGTTGAGCGCCGCGTAGAGGCCGTAGAAGCAGATAGCCGCCGCCGGATTGTGTTCGCGCACGCGCCTGGCTATCTGCTCACCCAGTCGCAGAGCAGTATGCATGGGGACGGAGATCGCGACGAAGCGCGCACGCGAAATAGCCTCGTCGGTCAACGGCTCGACAGAGGTATCAATGGCTCGCGGGTCATAGCCTGCCTGCCGCAGTAGAGCCAGCAGCGAGGCAAGCTGAAACGGTTGGTGGCCCAACTCGTAGCACGAGATGAGCAGAATAGCGCCGGAGGCTCTCATTTCTTGCGAGCGGGACCGCCGCCACCACCTTTGCTGCTGGGGCCAGCCCCGGCACCAACACCAGCCTCTTCGGGAACCCATCCTTCGGGCATCTGTGCATCCGCACCGAAGAAAAATTCTTCCATCTGCTCGCGTAGAATTTTGCGAGACTCAGGATCAGCCATATTCAATCCGTAATGATTGATAATGAGCGTGCTCTGGGCAGGCCACATCTCATACGCCTGTTTTGAGATATGCTCAAAGATGCGCTGGCCCAGAGGCCCAGGGAAGGGCGGTTTCTCCAGCCCAGGAAGCTCGCGCCCCAGTTTGACACATTGTACCATTCGTGGCATGATAAAAACTCCATCTGATATTTGCTCCTGTCGAGCGTCTATAGAGATACTACAAGATTAAGAGGGTCATGTCAAATACCTTTTCGCAGCGCTCAGCACCGCGAGTGATCTTTTTCGGTATGCTAGGGAGCTTTTCTCTTCCATCGCTTGCGTCTTTACTGGCAAGCGGTATAGATGTGTGTGCTGTTGTGCTGCCGTCATCCAGGCGGCAGGAAGGCAGACCAGCCATCTTCCGGCGGGAAGTCTACCACCCCGCCCGCTCATTGCTGCCGGTTGTCCATTCCACTCTTCATGCTAATATCGTGCAACTTGCTGACGAGTGCCAGATACCTGTGTGGGAGGTGCAGCGCCTGGATGATCCCGCAACGCTTGCCACGTTATCTGCCTATGAGCCAGATGCGATCTGTGTCGCCTGCTTCTCACAGCGTATTCCTCGCTCTCTCCTATCTCTCCCATGCCTCGGTTGTCTGAATGTCCATCCCTCGCTTTTGCCTGCTAATCGCGGTCCCGTTCCCCTGTTCTGGACATTCCGTACAGGTGAAGAGTACACTGGCGTGACTATTCACCTGATGGACGAAGGCATGGACAGCGGGCCTATCCTGGCGCAGGAATGCATCGCCGTCGATGATGGCGTGAGCTATGCGGAGTTGGAAGCCCAATGCGCCGGGCGCGGCGGACAACTGCTAGCGGATTGTGTCTGGAAGCTGGCGCAAGGAAGTGCTATCCCTGTACCACAGGACGAGACAAAGAGTAGTTATCATCCCGCACCATCTAGCGCTGATTTTCTCATTCCTGTTGCCGCGTGGGGCGCACGCCATGTCTACAACTTTGTTCGCGCCCTGTCCGACTGGGATGAAGCGATTACGCTTCAGATAGGTGATGAACAGTTTGTCGTGCGGCAAGAGATTTCATATAGTCATACGCTTCCGGCGAGTGAACTGGGGCCAAAGGGTGAGCAGGACGCGGCATATTATCGGGTGGGTGAACATATATGGGTGCGTTGTCTGGATGGGTGGATCGTGGTTTCAGGCAATTAGCAAACCTTTCTCAGTCACGGCGAGGGGAAACATCGGCAAGATGTTTCCCCCAAACTGGCTCCTTCTTTGAGCCTGGATGAACTGACAAAGATCTATTCCAGGTTGTTCAAGGATTTGTTCCTATTCTGGGATTTGCGAGAGCATCTTCTCAATCAGTTGCAGGAAATCATCGAGTTCGAGGGGCTTGCTCATACCGGCGATCTTGCGGTGTTCGATCTCTTTTTTGGGGAGGCGGGCGCTGATGATAATGGCCGGTACGTTCTCCATCTCTTTGGTGGCA
>DASTKE010000480.1:0-4294 GCA_035716105.1 Ktedonobacteraceae bacterium
GATGGCGCGCTGACGACGCTTTACGCGAGCAACCCGCGAGATGCCATTGCTCGGCTTGAAACGCTCTTTCAACTGGAAGAGCATACCGTACCCATTCCTCTTATCCGCGAGCAGATCGCCAGTGCGCTCAATATCATCATCTATACTGCTCGCCTGCGCGATGGTTCATACAAAATCATGGAGATTGTCGAGGTGCAGGGTCTGGAACATGACGCTGTGAAGCTGAAAAGCCTGTTTCGTTATAGCAGGAATAGGACAGAAAGAATGTAACAGATAAACTGGCATATGCCAGTTTATCTGTTACATTCTTTCTGTCCTATTGTTGTTGCATGTATTCTATTGTTTTGCGCACTATTTCTACAAAATCAGGCTTGATGCTGGCTCCCCCGACAAGCGCGCCATCGATATCGGGGACGCGCACGAATTCGGTGATGTTGGCCGAGGTGACGCTGCCACCATAGAGAATGCGGCAGGCATTGCCCATTTCGCTGCCATACATGTTGCCGAAGAGTTCGCGAATGAGATGTATCACCTTCTCCGCGTCCTCCGCGGTGGCGGATTTGCCGGTGCCGATGGCCCAGATCGGTTCGTAAGCAATCACCACCTGGTGAACGGATTTCTCCGGCAGATTGCCGAGGCTGCCCTGCACCTGTGATCGAATCAACGTCTCGGTTTGTCCAGCTTCGTGCTGTTCCAGCGACTCGCCCACACAGACGATGGGTTGCAAGTCATGAGTAAGCGCGGCCTGTACCTTCTTGTTGACCAGTTCATCTGTCTCACAGAAGTGCATCCGGCGCTCGGAGTGGCCGAGGATGACGTAGCTGCAAAGCTCCCGCACCATCGACGGTGAGATTTCGCCGGTGAAAGCTCCTTTATCTTCGTAGAACATATTCTGCGCGCCCAGCTCAACACGCTGAAATGGTTCCGCTTGCAACACGTCGTAGACAGCCGGCAGCGAGATGGATGGCGGACAGAGCACGCTGACGATACGTGGAAAGTGCCGCACCAGCTCGCCGATGCCAGGGATGATCTCCTGGGCGAAGCTCGTGGCCTGCTTCGGGCCGTAGTGCATCTTCCAGTTGCCCGCGATGATCGCGGTACGAGATGGCGCTGTCATTGTTTCTTACCCTTGTCCTGCAATGCTGCCACGCCGGGCAGGACGCGACCTTCCAGAAATTCCAGGGACGCGCCGCCGCCTGTCGAGACGTGGCTCATGGACTCAGCCGCACCCGCCTGCTCAACCGCTGCCGCCGAGTCGCCGCCGCCGATAATGGTGGTGGCTCCCGCTCGCGTGCGCTCGACCAGCATCTCGATCACGGCATCGGTTCCCTTCGCGAAGGCTGGCATTTCAGCCACGCCAAGCGTTCCATTCCATACGATGGTTTCCGCGTTCTCAAGAGCTTCGCGGAAGCATTGCACAGTTTCTGGCCCGATATCGAGGATGCGCCAGCCGGGAGGCACCTGGTCAACGGGAACAACCTGAGAACGTGCGTCGGCTGCGAACTGATCGGCAATGACCACGTCGGTAGGCAGCAGCAGTTGCAGGCCGCGCTTGTAAGCTTGCCGAATCAGGTGGCCTGCCACATCTACCTTGCTCTCCTCGAACAGAGAATCGCCAATTTCGTAGCCCTGGGCTTTGAAGAAGGTATTCGCCATGCCGCCGCCGATCAGCAGCACATCCACCATACTGATGAGCCGTTCCAGCACAGCTATCTTATCGGAGACTTTGGCCCCGCCAATGATGGCGGCAAACGGTCGACGAGGGTCTTCCAATGCCGAGCCTAAGTAGTTGATCTCTTTTTCCATCAGGAAGCCCGCGACACCGGGCAGGGTGTGTGTCACGCCCTCGGTTGAGGCATGGGCGCGGTGAGCGGTGCCGAAGGCGTCGTTGACGTAGACCTCGCCGAGCGCGGCAAGCTGCCGGGCGAATTCAGGATTGTTCTTCTCCTCTTCCTTGTGAAAGCGGAGATTTTCCAGCAGCAGCAGCTGCCCCGGCTGCAAGGCTCTGGCCTGTGCCTCGACCTCTGGCCCGACGCTCTCGTTTGCCATCTGTACAGGTTGACCCAGCAGCTCGCTCAGGCGCTCGGCCACAGGGGTCAGGCGCAGCTTCTCGACCACCTGACCATCCGGTCGTCCCAGGTGCGACATGAGGATGACTGCCGCGTCCTGGTCGAGCAGGTATTGGATGGTCGGGAGCGCGGCCCGTATGCGCGTATCGTCGGTAATGCGCCGCCCGGCATCGAGCGGCACATTGAAATCGACACGCACCAGGACGCGCTTACCCGCGACATCGATATCGCGAATCGTTTTCTTATCCATAAGAGCATCTCACGTTCGCTGAACGGAGAAAAAGGCTAGAAGCCTTTCTCGCCGATGTAGTTCGTCAGGTCGGCGACGCGGCAGGAATAGCCCCACTCGTTGTCGTACCAGGCGATGACCTTGACCATGTTGCCGCCAACCACCATTGTTGAGAGTTCGTCAACCGTGGAGGAATGGGAG
Source organism: Ktedonobacteraceae bacterium (assembly GCA_035716105.1). Classification (GTDB taxonomy): domain Bacteria; phylum Chloroflexota; class Ktedonobacteria; order Ktedonobacterales; family Ktedonobacteraceae; genus CADDYT01. The sequence continues at coordinate 2,500 of DASTKE010000480.1, forward strand.
TCGCCGCGGAAATCAGAGGAGACCAGCGGCTCATCGGTGACGGCGAGAATGCCGTTCATCGGCCCAGCAGCGGCTTCCTGGAAAGCGTTGTTAATCTCTTCTTTGGTGACATCCTGGCGCAGCGTTGCCACGAAGTCGACGACGGAAACAGTGATGGTGGGGACACGCAGGGACATGCCATCGAAGCGGCCCTTGAGTTCGGGTATCACCAGGGCCAGCGCACGGGCAGCGCCGGTGGTAGTTGGAATGATATTGGCACCGGCGGTGCGAGCGCGGCGCAGGTCTTTATGCACCTGGTCGAGAATGCGCTGGTCGTTGGTGTAGGAGTGAATGGTGTTCATCAGACCCTTCTCGATGCCGAAGCGGTCGTTGATGACCTTGACGGTTGGCGCGAGACAGTTGGTAGTGCAGGAGGCGTTGGAGATAATGTTGTCTTTCGCCGGGTTATACATATTCTCGTTGACGCCCAGCACGATGGTAACATCTTCGCCCTTGGCGGGAGCCGAAATGATAACTTTTTTCGCGCCGCCCTTCAGATGTGCCGAGGCTTTACTGGCGTCGGTGAAGAGGCCAGTCGACTCGATGACGATATCGATGCCCAGGTCGCCCCAGGGAATCTGCGCCGGGTCTCGCTGCGCGAGTACTTTGATGGAATGCCCGTTAACGATGAGCGCGCTTTCGGTGGCTTCGACTTCGCCGGGGAAACGTCCATAGGTCGAGTCATATTTCAACAGGTGAGCGTTCGTCTTGGTATCGGTCAGATCGTTGACGGCAACGACATCTATCTCACGTGGATAGCGTTCCATCATCGCCTTCATAGATTGACGCCCGATACGCCCAAAGCCGTTAATGCCTACGCGGATGGTCATAGTATACAATCTCCTTTTTGCTATCGTTGAGGAAGGGTCGGTTATCCTCTTCCTTGAGAGTCTCTGAAAAGTCTATTCGTTGCGATGTTGCGCCTGCGAGATGTTCTCTAGAACTCTCCCTGTAAGTATATTCCGGCTGCGTCACAAACAGGTAACAAGGCCAGCATATACCATCACAAACCGTTCACCGCCGCTTTTCAGATGTATCGCAAGCCAGGGAGAAGCAGAAGCGTGAGGTGTAAAATACCTGATGTTTCACGTGAAACATTTCTCGTTGGTGAGCAACATATCTCTATTACCAGGCATCCACTTCTCAACCCTACTAAGAGTAGCACTTTTCCGTCAGGTGGGTCAAGAGCAAATGTAGGTGCCGATTGATCGCGCACATCGCCGATTGATCGGCCTGTGGGCCAGGCCGATCAATCGGCACCTACAGGTTTTCGTTAGTCGCGAGGATGGAAAAACTTATTCTGGCACGGGAATGACGCCGATGGAGAAACGGACATATTCATCGGTGTAGCCGAAGCCGGAGCCGGGAACACCGGCAATACCGGTTTTCTCGAAGAGCGAGAAGGCGTCTTCCCCTGCTCGCAACTTGCTCCAATTGTAAACGGTGGCGTCGTCATCGACGTAAATCTGCTCGAACAGGGGTTGTTCTTTGTTGATGCGCTGCAACTGGGCGATAAAGCGATTACGCCGCAGGCGGTAGAAGCGGCGCAGTTTCTCGACCAGCCAGGGACGCTCTCGTATCAGGCGCAGGACAGCCATGAAGCGTAACTGCCATTCGGCAGGCATTGAGGCCATGCTGTTGGCCCAGCCCGGAGCAATTTGGGGGGCCAGTGTTGTATCACCGGTTGTCACCCAGCCGAAGCGATCTCCGGTGAGTGTATGGGTTTTTGAGAGGCTGCTGATAAAGATGGTATGGC
>DASTKE010000481.1:0-3002 GCA_035716105.1 Ktedonobacteraceae bacterium
CCGCTACCAGAAAAAATACTGCTACTATATGTACCAGGTAGCGCCTGGGAGGAATGGCTGGCGACTTCCAGCGACGAGCAACAAAACGAAATAGAGAATGACGCATACAAATCCTCTTCCTAAACTGTAACTAACGGGCAAGCACGCATCTATGTAAAGATACGTGGTAGGTAACAATCTAGATCGATTCGCGTAGCTGATTTGTCTGTGAAATCCCGTTCAGAGAAAATGAGCGCTGGCACGGGTGCGCGTCCTGCGCACCCATAGATTAGACGCGAGAAAGCGTATTTAGTTCCGTATTATCTTTGATTTAGTATATCACTATGCAAGAACACAGAGAAATTCCCAGATTAGCAAGGGTCGCCTCTACTATGATATACCACTACGGAAGAACACGTAGAAATCTCCAAATGTGATTGTTCGATAGTTGGTACTCGGAGATCAGGGACCAAAGAGCCATGAGACTCCTGACTTGCTCTGGCTTACTGCAACAGCCCTGCCAGATTGGCACCCTGCTCACTGCTGAGGAAGTTGCCACACCAAGCCAGCAGGCGACTGACGCCTACCGCATTCTCCCGAACCTTGTAGCCGCGCATCGAGCGATAGCGTTCCTTGATCCACCAGCCGATGGCGCGCTCCGTCGCATTGTTGGTCCCATCGAGGGTTTCCTTTTTGGGACCTTTCCACTGCCGATAGCGCGTCAAGCGAGGCCACAGATTCCAGCGATCCAGAAACAAGAGGCGTAGGCGATAGGCCAACGTTTGATGCTCGCCTTCCCGCGGCGGCACGGCTTCCAGATAGCGTCGATGCATCGCTTCCAGTTCGGCAGCCTGCTCGCGCTGGCGGCTCTTGACCAGTTCGCCCAGGCGGGTTAAGTCGGCGGCCGCCTGCTCCCGGCTCACGCCAATGGCGGCCAGCGAGCCATCCGCATCTGCGGCCACCAAGGGTTGGTAGCGCTCGATCAAACTCTCGGTGTTGCGCTGCACATGGGCTTTACAGACTTGATGCTGCAAGCCCACCTCATCGGCCACGGTTTTGAAGCCATCGGCATCATCAGTGACCAACACCTGAGCATCGACGCTCTTGGCAATCGGCTCAATCCACTCTGTGAGTGCCTTAATATCTTCAGCCGCCAGCGCATCAATCGTGAGGGCCAGCCCGCTGATCGGGTCCACCGTGATGCCCAGGGGTAACCACTGCCCCTTGCATTTGACGCTGGTCAGATCGCCCCCTAACGCCGGAGTTTTCAGCCCGGCAAACACCTGCTCGCGCTTGAGGCCAGGCACGCGGCGAGCCGCGTCTTGTACCGTGTCATAGACCCGACTCTTACACACATAGACCCCAAGAGCTTCTAACGCCAACGAGGTGGCCCCATAACTTAATCCCAGCAGATACAACATGACAGCCAGCCCTTTGACGCGCTGCGAAGTCTGAGCACGGCTGGCTCCTTCGGGATAGACCCGAAAGGTCCGTTTGCACCTCAAACACTGATAGCGGCGGACCTGCACCTCATGATAGACCGTATCTCGCAGAGGTTTCGCCACTTCCTGGCGCAGGTGAAACTTCCTCCCTCCACAGCCAGCATAGGCACAGCGGGTCGGAGCCGCAATGGCTTCCGGATTCACTTTAGCTAACATGATCCGTAAACGCATGGATTGCCTCCTTTGTTTGCTCTCTCCTTCCTATTTTATCCAATTTTACCGCTTTCCGAACAATCACCTCCAAATTTTTTACTTGACAAGCACGGCCAGCAATGCTAATATTATGCCTGTCGAGGGCGATTAGCTCAGTTGGTTAGAGCGCTACGTTGACATCGTAGAGGTCACAGATTCGAGTTCTGTATCGCCCATGAAAAAAGCGACTTCATAATGAAGCCGCTTTTTTGTATGTTAGCGGTGGTTATGCTTTGGCAACGCGCTCGCCGATGCCTTCGTTGCGGGTGCGATGCACGCCTGCGGCTTCTTGAATGCCGCCTTCGGGGTAGATGAGGCGAGCTTCGCGTTCGGGCAACAGGCTGGCGACCTCTTTCAGTACGGCATCCAGGAACTGATCTTCTGGTACCGTTTTGATGACTTCGCCTTTGCGGAAGATCACGCCGCGTCCCTTGCCGCCCGCCAGTCCGACATCGGCGTCGCGCGATTCGCCGGGGCCGTTGACGACGCAGCCCATCACGGCTACATGAATGGGCGTCTGCACTTTGGAGAGGCGTTTCTCAACTTCGTTGGCAACGCTAATTACGTCGATTTCGACGCGCCCACAAGACGGGCAGGAGACGAAGGTGACGCCGCGATTGCGCAGTTCGAGCGCGCGCAGGATTTCATAGGCGACGGGAATCTCTTCCTCCGGCTCGGCGCTCAGGCTGACGCGAATGGTGTCGCCGATGCCACTGGCAAGCAGCAGGCCGAGGCCCACCGAGGACTTGACCGCACCCGTTACCAGCGTACCGGCCTCGGTAATGCCGAGATGCAGGGGATAATCCGAGCGTTCGGAGAAGCGGCGATAGGCTTCAACGGCGGTCAGAGGCGTGGACGATTTCAGTGAAACCTTGATCTCGTGGAAGTCCAATGCTTCGCACCAACTGATGTATTCCAGCGCCTTTGTCACCATGCGTTCCGCCAGGTGTTCGCGCTCTTTGCGCCGCGCTTCCGCCGGATCGCTGCGCTCGAACACGCCATCGTCGCGCAATCGCACCTGGATGCGCTGCATCTGCCCGCGCTGGTCAAGCGCATCGATGGAACCAGAGTTGACGCCGATACGCATGGCGATACCACGTTCTTTACAGGCTTTGACGATCTCTTCCAACGATTGACGCCCGTTGATGAGATTGCCGGGGTTGATACGCACGCAGTCAATGCCCTGGCGAATAGCTTCCAGAGCCAGGGCATGTTTATAGTGAATATCGGCAACCAGCGGGATATGGATGCGCTTCTGAATCTCGCCAATCGCCCGCGCGTCTTCCATTTCTGGCACAGCCACGCGCACTATCTCGCAGCCCACGTCTT
>DASTKE010000482.1:0-10514 GCA_035716105.1 Ktedonobacteraceae bacterium
CAGCGGAGTGCGTATCGCCTGCATTGGCCCGGCGACCTCGGCAGCTCTTGCCCAATTTGGCCTGAGTGCCGATCTTGTGCCTGGCGAGTATATCGCTGAAGGGGTCGCCGCCGCGCTGTTTGAGGATGCCCGGCAGCATAACGATTCACTGGCTGGCAAACGCATCTTGCTAGCGCGTGCAGCCGGGGCGCGGAAGGTGCTGGCGACGGAGCTGCAACAGGCGGGCGCGCTGGTGGATGAAGTGCCTGCCTACTTCACGCTTCCCGTTGCCGCTGACGATGAGCAGGGGCGTATTGTGTTGCGTCTGCTGCAAGGTCAACAGCTTGATATGTTGACCTTCACCAGTTCATCAACCGTGCGTAATTTTATGCAATGGCTTGCGCATTGTGCGGAGTCCGGTGCGGATATCAACGTCGCGCACCTCCTGCACAATGAGCGGCTGCGTATCGCCTGCATTGGCCCGATTACCTCGCAAACCGCACGCACACTCGGCCTTGAAGTCCATATCGAGGCCAGGGAGTTTACCATTGACGGTCTTATTGAGGCAATTGTTGCATCCGAGGAGAAAGTGTAATCATGACAGAACAGACAACGGCGACGCAGTCCGAGCAGGAAACAACGACTGCAAGCGCCATTTCAACACCACCGGTGACTGCTCCCACGCCGGAGCAGGCGAAGCCGAAACCCAAACAGCCGCGCCAGCTTGTGCGCTTCACCTTCTATAAGCTGGACCCGCAGTGGTACCTGCTGCCCGCCGAGGCTCGCCGGCAGGGGAGGCAGCAGTTGCTGGATATCTACCAGCTCTTCTCCGATCGACACGCGCTCATGCGCAGCTACAGCCTGTTCGGCTTGCGTTCTGACTGCGACTTCATGCTCTGGCAAGCTACCTATGCCGTTGAGGACTTGCAGGAGTTGAGCAGCCGCATTCGCCGCAGCCTGATGGGGCCGTACCTGCAAGAAACGCGAGCCTTTCTCTCAATGACCAAACGCTCGGTCTATGTGGGCAAAAATGCTCGCGGCGTACACGACCCGCGCCTGGTCATCACGCCGGTTGATCGGAAGTACCTCTTCGTGTACCCCTTCGTCAAGACTCGCGCCTGGTACGCCTTGCCAATGGAAGACCGCAAGCGCATGATGAACGAGCACATCCGCATGGGCCTGACCTATCCCAGCGTCTCGCTCAACACCACCTATTCGTTCGGCCTGGATGACCAGGAATTCGTTGTGGCCTTCGAGACCGACAACATCAGCGATTTTCTTGATCTCGTGCAGGAGTTGCGCGAAACTGAGGCTAGCAGCTACACATTGCGTGATACACCCATGTTCACCTGCGTCGCGCAGCCGCTGGAGGAAATCCTGGAAGCGCTTGGAGCATAAGGAGGCTTAGCATGTCGACCTTTCCAACCGTGCGTATGAGGCGCACGCGACAAAACGAGAAACTGCGCGGCCTGGTACGCGAGACCCGCCTGGCTGTCGATCAACTTATCTATCCCCTGTTCATCGCTGAAGACCTGCACGAGCCGCACGAGGTGGCTTCGATGCCGGGCGTTATGCAGTGGCCGTTGGAGCACCTGGGGCGCGAGATGGAGCGTATCGCTGACCTCGGCATTCCGGCGGTGCTGCTCTTTGGTCTGCCTGCGCAGAAGGACGAGGTTGGTTCGGAGGCGTATCACGCGCAGGGTATTATCCAGCAGGCCATCCGTCGCATCAAGGCGGTGACGCCGGATGTGCTGGTGATTACCGATGTTTGCCTGTGCGAATATACCAGCCACGGGCATTGCGGCGTCATTCAGAACGGCACCGTCCAGAACGACGAATCGCTGGCGTTGTTATCGCGGATGGCTCTCTCCCATGTCGATGCCGGAGCAGATATAGTTGCGCCTTCCGATATGATGGATGGTCGCGTTGGAGACATTCGCCGCACGCTGGACGAGCATGGTTTCAGTGGTGCGCCCATCATGGCCTACTCGGCCAAATTCGCTTCCGGCTTCTACGGGCCATTTCGCGAAGCCGCCGGTTCCGCGCCACAATTCGGCGACCGCCGCTCCTACCAGATGGACCCGGCCAACGTGCGCGAAGCCCTGCGCGAGGTCGACCTGGATATAGCGGAAGGCGCGGATATCGTTATGGTCAAGCCGGCGATGGCGTACATGGATGTCATCCGGCGCGTGCGCGATCACTGCGACCTGCCCATCGCCGCCTACAACGTCAGTGGTGAGTACGCGATGATTAAAGCCGCCGCTCAGAACGGCTGGATCGACGAGCGGCGCATCGTCATGGAGGTGCTCACGGGCATTCGTCGCGCCGGAGCCGATATGCTGATTACCTACTTCGCGCCAGAGGTGGCGCAGTGGTTGAAGGAGTAGGAGTTTCTTCAGTGTTTCTTGTTTTCGCCGTTGGCCAGCAAATTTTTTACGATGTCTAGAAAGTTATCCAGTTCGATGGGTTTGCCCAGGCCGATGATGGAGCGCCTCTTGACTTCTGGTGTGGGCATACCCTGGCTAGCAGTCAGCAGGAGAGCAGGCACATCCTCGAAGATGGGGTCGGTACAGAGCCAGTCGTAGAGTTCAAGGCCGTTCATGCTGGGCAGGTGATAATCGAGGATCAACAGGTCCGGTTTTATGTTCTGAGTGAGCCTGAAGGCTTGAGAGGCGCTTTGGGCAACAACCGGTTGATAGGATGTCTCTTGCGCGATGGCATCGGCCAGAAAAAGAGCAAAATCGGCATCGTCCTCTACGATGAGGATGGTTTTGTCCCTATTTATAGTGATTTTCGATAAACGCTTAGATGTCATTTCCATAAATCGATTCTTCCAGAGTGTTTTTGTAGATATGCACAGGTGCATCTGTATATTACACGATACAGGAGAGAAGAGGTTTCAAGCAGATAAGCTTGATAGCCTTTTGCGGTCATGATGCTAACGCAAAGGGATGGTGAATGCTGCCTTTACCAGCATTCACCATCCCTTTGCGTCTCTCTAATGCGAGAGTATTAGAGTGTGCCGTTGATCTGACTGGCTGGAACGGCTTCATCGGCGGCTGCCATCTCAGCGGCGGTGGGGGCGGGAGCTGGTTTGCTCAGAACGCCAATAACCGTTATAGCGGCGGCAGAGGCGGCTACACCAATGGCCACTGGTCGTGGCAGGCGAATTCCAAACAGATGGTCGAGCGAGAAACGTCCGGGGCCGGTCAGCACCAGTGCAACGGCTGATGCCATATTGGTGACTGGCAGTTCGGCACCGCCGGTAGTGACCCAGATTGGTTTGCCCCAGTGCGCTTTGAAGGTCGCCATCAGCATCGAGCTCATTTCAGCAATGGGACCAAGTGGGTGAAGCAGGCCGAGGGAGGTGAGCAGACCTCCGCCGAATTCGGATGAGGATGCTGCCGTTGCCCATACTTTTCCTGGCGTCAGTCCCATCGATTCGAGCCAGCCTGCCGTACCCTTGAGGCCGGGGCCGCTAAACCAGCCGAAGAGCTTTTGCGCTCCATGACCGACCAGCAGCCCGCCGGTGGTCAGGCGTAGAACCAGTAGCCCTACATCTTGCATGGTTGATGTTGTTTCCTCTTGCCCCTTCAACGTGACTGTCACCGGAAGTTCGGGTAATTGGACTTCTTTATCCACAACGGGTAATTTCATCGTGAAAACTCCTTCTTCTCTTCTTCACTTGCACAATATCTCTTAACAGGAGTGAGAGCGCGGCATAGAGACCGCGCTTTGCGCTTACAAATGTATAGTCTTTCTAAAGACTACACGGCAGGCGCATAAGAACGGTTTCATGTTCTCATTATTTCCTGGCTGCCATATTTCTGGCATATATTCTCGTTTTGCGAATATTTTCTCTTTCCTCTGTGTTATAAAAATTGGATTGGATATGACAGGCTCGCTTGCTCAAGAAAGGGCTAATTTGCTCGCTTGAGAAGGTAATACCTTTTTCCTATGCGTAGCCGCCGAACATTGAACATTTCTTTTTTTATCGTGTATAATGTAGATAATTCCTTAAAATTTCCTGAGAAACTGCTCAGGTATTTTTATTATGCGGAATTCCTTCTTGCTTTTGGAGGAAATTCGTGAAACCGGACACAGTGAACGAAAATGGTACTAATATCCTGTTACCGCAGTGTTCCTTCTTCCGTTTACTTCTGGTAAGAGTCTCTAAAAAAGATTCTTGTTGTAATGTTCTTGTATCAAATTCATAAAGGTGTGGTTGGGATGACAGGAATTACACGCACTTATCAACCTATTAATTCTTACGGCGTCATTGGAGATTGTCATTCTGTAGTGTTGGTATCCCCGGACGGAGCAGTCGATTGGGGATGCCTGCCGGACTTCGATAGCCCGGCCATTTTCTGTCGCTTACTCGATGCTGAGCGCGGCGGATTCTTTCAGATTGCCCCTGCTGATCCTGCTATTCCAGGTTCACAGCGCTATCTGCGCGACAGTAATGTCCTGCAAACCCGCTTCGCCAGTACCAGTGGAGAGATAGTACTTACAGATTTCATGCCAGTGGAGACGCTGAGCGCGTGGCCATACAGGGCCATGAGCAACAACACGTGGACACGCGAGGATGGCTCCTGCCATTGCCTGGTACGCATCGTCGAATGCACGCATGGCGAATTGCCCGTTATCATGCGGCTCAGAGCGACTCCATGCTACGCCACTACGGCGAGCGAGGTGTTTTTTGCGCCTGACAACATGGGCGCAATCATCTCAGGCGGCTACCAGCATATGGGGTTGTCAATCGTGGGAGCGCATCTCTTCCCCTCGTTCCACATGACCGTCTCACAAGAGATCGATGATTCCCATCCAGTGGTGAACGTACAGGTGACGCTGCGTGAGGGCGAGCGCCTCCTCTTTGCCGTTGGCATGGGGCGCAGCCTGCAAGCCGCTCACCGGCTGGTCGAGGAGGAACTGCCGCAGCGGAACTTCGACTCGGAACTGGCCCATACCCTGCATTGCTGGCGGCAATGGCTCGCTGGTTGCTCGTACCGGGGACCATATATGGACATCGTCAAACGCAGCGCCCTGGCACTGAAGATGATGACCTATGCTCCAAGTGGTGCTATCGTTGCCGCTCCAACAACCTCCCTGCCGGAAGGTCTGGGTGGCGAGCGCAACTGGGACTACCGCTTTACCTGGCTGCGCGATGCGACCTTCACGCTCTATGCATTGAATGTGCTTGGCTTTACCGAGGAGGCTCGTGCCTTCACCTACTGGCTGCAGGGGCTTTCCTATGCCGATGGCGAAGACGTGCAGATCATGTACGGCATTCGTGGGGAGCGTGATCTGACCGAGATAGAACTGCCTCACCTCAGTGGCTATGAGAACTCGCGTCCGGTACGCATCGGCAATGGCGCGGCACAGCAGAAGCAGCTCGATGTCTTTGGCGAGGTACTCGATTGCATCCACATCTACCGCAAGCAGGGCGGCTTCGAACGCTTCGGCGAGTCTCTGGAAGGCCCGCTCTGGGAGATGATGCGCAAACTGGTCGATCACGTCTGCAATCACTGGCACGAGGCCGACAATGGCATCTGGGAGGTGCGCGGTGGCCCTCGTAACTTCGTCTACTCCAAAGTCATGTGCTGGGTCGCGCTGGATCGCGGTATCCGTGCTGCTCAACAGCTTCACCTGGAAGCCGATCTGCTGCGCTGGTGCCATGTACGCGACGAGATTCGCGCCGATATCCTCTCGCGTGGCTACAACACGGCCCTCGGAGCGTTCACACAGTCCTATGAAGAAACGACGCTGGATGCCTCGAATCTGCTGCTGCCCCTGGTCGGCTTTATTCCGCCGGATGACCCGCGTATGCGCTCAACCGTTGATCGCATCATGGAACAATTGACGGACGACAAGGGTTTTGTCTACCGCTATCACGTCACCGATACTGATGATGGTCTCGCCGGTTCAGAAGGTACCTTCACGATGTGTACGTACTGGCTGGTTGATAACCTTGCCATGCAGGGCCGTGTCGCGGAAGCGCGTTCGCTGTTTGAGCGCCTGCTGAGCTACTCCGGTCGCCTGGGGCTATTCTCCGAAGAGATTGACGCGGATAACAACGCGGCGCTGGGCAACTATCCGCAGGCTTTTACGCATATCTCCCTCATCAATAGCGCGATGAACCTGCAAAAAGCCGAACTGCGGCTGGCCGAGCACCAGACTGACCCCGTAGTGGCCGCAATTCGGTTGCAAAACAATACTGATACTACTGGAAAATAATCTCTACAAAATATACATGTATGCGAAAGGAACAGCCTACCGTCATCTGACAAGGGCTGTTCCTTTCGCATATTCCGTGTAATCGCCGCCAGGTTTTCTCGTGTGCGATAATAACCAAAACAAACGCAATTCCAGCAAGGTTCATAAACGAGTCTGGATATAGAAACGAACGTAGGGGCGTGATTGATCGTCGTCTCACGCCCCCAGCGTGCCTCCCGCTGCCAACAGCGAAGCGCGTTGACAGTTGAGAAGGGAGCATTGTGACACAAAGTGTACGTTATCCCACTGCAAGTCTGAAGCCTCATCGAGAGGAGAGCTTGCAGAGCGGGCATCTCTGGATTTTCTCCGGCGCGCTGCAACAGCCGCCGCGTTGGATTGAGCAGGGTGGGTTGGTCGATGTTAAAGACGCCAGTGGCCAGTTCGTCGGACGTGGCTACTACAATCCACATACTGATATCGCTATCCGCCTGCTTACCCGCAACAGTGAAGAGGCCATCGATGGGGCATTTTTACAACGGCGAATTCGCTATGCTATAGCCCTGCGAGAGGTTTTTGACCCGGCCCAGACCAACTGCTATCGTCTGATCAATTCCGAGGGAGATGGTCTGCCCGGTCTGATCGTCGACCGCTATGCTGATGTGCTGGTCATGCAGATTGCTACTGCCGGCATGGAGCGCCTGCGTCCTCTGGTGATAGAGGCGCTGGCAGCGGAGACGGGCGTGCAGGGCATCTTGATGCGTAACACCATGCAGTCGCGCCGCCGCGAAGGACTGGAGGTCGAGGAGCCAGAGGTGGTTGCTGGGGACGTGGCCCGGCAGGTAGAGGTGCGCGAAAACAGCATCCGTTTCCTGGTTGACCCCTGGGAGGGGCAGAAAACCGGCCTGTTTCTCGATCAGCGTGACAAACGCGCCGCCCTGCGCAAATATGCGCGAGATCAACGTGTACTGAATTGCTTCGGCTATACCGGTGGCTTTTCCGTCTACGCCGCCCTGACCGGCAGCGAGACGCACGTAACCACCGTCGATATCTCCGCACCGGCCATTGAGACCGCGAAACAAAATTTTGCCCTCAACGGACTTGACCCCGAACGCTACAACTTTCTTATAGCCGATGTATTCGAGTATCTTGAGCAGGCGCAAAGTCAGGGGGAGCAATTCGACGTGGTCGTGCTCGACCCGCCCGCCTTTGCCAAAACACAGAGCGCTCGCACGGCTGCTCTGAAAGCCTATCGCCGCCTGAATCTGCTTGGAATGCAGGTCTTGCGTCCGGGTGGCATCCTGCTCACCTGTTCCTGTTCCGGCGTCATCGGCCTGGACGACCTGCTGGGGGCTGTCTCACAGGATGCGCAGCGCCTGCGCCGTTCCGTGCAACTCCTCGAAACCTACATCCACAGCTTCGATCATCCCATCAACCTCGCTATGCCCGAAACCGCGTACCTGAAAGCGGTCTTTTGCAGGGTAAATTAAAGACAAAGAAATGCTCCCGGTGTTGCATCATATCGGGAGCATCTCTTCACTCTCACGTCAATGAACTGCGTTACGCCTTTGGGGAAGCTTGAGCGCCAGTGTTTTCTTGCGGCTTCTGCTGAGCCTTGATGCTCTCGCGTTCGCCTTCGCGTCCTGCTGCAAGCTGTCCTACCCCTTTTTTGAGAATCTTGCGTTTGCCGCTCTTCACAAGCGATGTCAGCGTCGACATGCACTCACTCCTTTTTTACTCTTCTCCCACATGCTACAGATTTCCATACACTATGCGGCACTTTCCAGGAACGTATGAACGTGACATAATCATATCGTGACACGATATAATGATAGCGAAAAAATGGCATTGCGACAAGTTCGAGATACGCCAGTATGAAGAGAAGGTATGAGACATGGCAAGTCGCTAGCGGCTTGCCATGTCTCATACCTTCTCTTCATACAAACGGTTACGCCACGCCAGCGAAGCGCAGCAGATCGGCAATGGTGAAATTTCCCTGCTGGCTGGCTGGTAGAGTTGGTTGCCATTCTGTTTCGGCGTTGAAGTAGGAGGTGGGGTCGGCGGCGAGCAGGCCAATGAGCACCTCGGCCACTATACGCCCCCCGACATCGCCCAGGTAATCCCCGGCGTGGCGCACCTCGGCTTCCTTCAGGATATAGTACCAGAGCGGCGTCTCGCTTTTCCAGCCAAACGCTCTCAGGCCAACCTCTTCAGGTGTGAGCGGCTCAACGCCCATTGCCCGTGCAAGGGCCTCGCCTGATGGCAGGTCGAGAGCCTCACCTCGCACCAGGTCGCGGTAGGCCAGCGAGTGCTCTTCAGGTATCCCGGTGGTTCCCACGACCGACGTGGGCAGGTCGATCAACGAGTGGGCGAGGATGGTATCGATGCGCTTGCTGGCCTGTGGTGGGTGGACGCTATCGGTGTTAAAGAAATAGGCCCAGTCCAGCACATGGTCATGATCTACCGCGCAGGTTCCTCCACAATCGGGAAAGACCTGCAATTCCTCGCTGCCGGCATTCAGTTTGTATGTGAGCCGAATCTGGCTGTGGCCAAAACGATAGGCCGCGTCAGCGAATTCTACCGGAATGTACGGGCGTGGCTCATACGAGTAGAACCTGAAGCTATTAGTGAGAATATCATCGACCAGTTCGTCGCCGACGGTGAGCGGAAGAAATTCGTGTACTACTATCCACTGGTAGTGCCAGCGCACCAGTCGCTGCGCCTCGTTGAAGACATTCTCGCTGGCTCCTCCCTGCTTGCGCAGCTCATCGACGATAGCATTGTGGAATTTGAGGAAGGCGACATGCAACTGCGAGATGAACAGGTGAACATCGTTGCGTGGGTCGCCAATCAGCGCCCGTCCCTGCCGGTTTCTGGGCAAGTCGGCCATCTCGCCGATATCGTTGATGCCGAGCAAGAACTTGTCGGCGTCGTCGAGGTCGTAGAGATAGGGACTGCCTGTAGGGCCAGCGCTGTAGACGGCTTCCAGGTCGAAGCGCGGTGTGCGGAAGTTGCGCAGTTCTTTGAGGCGAGCATGGTGGATGAGCAGACTGCGATCAGCCGTGATATCGTGCGCGATGAACTGCCCGAAGAACGTCCACGCGGCGGGAATACGCGGGTTATCCGTTGCCGCCTCATCGCCATGCAACCGGGCAGCGGCGTCCATCACGGAGCCGGACCTGCCGAGTACCAGCAGGATGTTTTCGTCGGTTTGGGGGGATGGCAAACCGGGAAACATCCTGCCATATTTGCTGTCAACGCTATCCTCTGTCGAGAGGGCGTGTTTCAAATTAGGGGCTATGACACAACTGTGTATGCTCAATGAAGCCTCCTGCTTTTCTCTCGTTAGAACGATGCGAACAGAGACCTACACCATGATCTGATCGACATAGCACCAGCGCCAGTCTTCACCAGGTTGAAAGGACTGAATGATCGGGTGATGAGTGGCGTGGAAGTGTTTGGTGGCGTGTTTGTTCTTGGAAGAATCGCAGCAGCCCACATGCCCGCATTCCAGGCAGATGCGCAGGTGTACCCAGGTATCTCCCATTTTCAAACATTCCTCGCACCCCTGCGCACTTGGTGTGACATCACGAATCTCGTCGAGATGTGTACATTGCTGTGCCATGATTGTTCTCCTTTGCTCGTTTCTCCATGTCTATGCATCTCAAACATCAAAGCGTAATCAATCCACGTCGAATGCCCCGGCTGACAGCATCGGTGCGACTGGACGCGCCGAGCTTGTTTGAGATCGAGGCGACGTGAAATTTGGCCGTGTGCTCGCTGATCTGCAAGCGGCGAGCAATGAGCTTGTTCGAGAGTCCCTGGCTGAGCAACTCTAGCACTTCGCGCTCGCGTGTCGTCAGGGCCTCATCTTGCTCCTCGGCTGGCAGCATGCCGAGAGCCGCCTGCCTGGCTTGTAATTGTCCGGTAAGCACTGTTGGCACCACGACGAGACCCTGTGTGACGGCGAATACCGCCGCCTGCAACTGCTCGGCTGAGGCATTCGCTGGCACAATGCCCCAACCGCGCAATTCCAACGCTCGCAGCGACGAGATAAGCCGTTCATCATTGTCCGCCAGCACCACAAGCGCAAGCTCGCTGGAAATCGCCATCGTGCGTCCCACCTTCGCCAGCGATGTCTCGTCTGCCAGGACGATCACATCGATATCTGGCGTGCTCATTCCGAAGCCTTCCAGGTGCGAAGTCTCACCCACTACCGAGATGCCGCCCGTAATCAGCATCGCACGCAAGCCAGCCTGGGCCATCGGCGTCGGTGCAATGACGAGTGCGCGTATCATGCCTGCTCCAACGTTCGCACCATTATG
>DASTKE010000483.1:0-2074 GCA_035716105.1 Ktedonobacteraceae bacterium
TACCGCCTTCACAGTAGAGAGGAACCCCGATGTCGAGCGGGAAATGGATAAGAACGAGTTTTTTCTGGCTCCTGATTGGTCTGGCCGTTGTGCTGGTGATTGTATTCTTCTTTCGAAGCAACTCCGACACGACGCCAGTGACGGTTTCCGCGCTCCTGGGCAACCTGAAAACAGATATACAGAGCGGACGTAAAGATGCACTGGATGTTGGCAGTGACAGCATCACGCTCACTCGTGCGGATGGCTCGAAAGAGGCGGCGACTATCAACAGCACGTTTGATATCACGCAGGTGCTGAAGGACAATGGCATCAATTATACCAATAACCCCAATCTTGCGCTGTCATATGAGACGCCGAGCGCGCTGAACGCCTGGTTGAATATCCTGGTAGGACTGATTCCGTTTCTTCTGATAGGTGGCCTGTTGATCTTTATGATGCGGCAGGCGCAGGGCAGCAATAACCAGGCGCTCTCGTTTGGCAAGAGCCGCGCCCGTATGTTTATGGGCAACAAGCCATCCGTGACCTTCGCGGACGTAGCCGGTGTCGAAGAGGCCAAGCAGGAACTGCAAGAAATCGTGGAATTTCTGAAGTACCCGGAGAAGTTCGTGGCCCTGGGAGCACGCATCCCCAAAGGACTGTTGCTCGTTGGGCCTCCGGGAACCGGTAAGACGCTGATCTCACGTGCCGTGGCCGGGGAGGCGGGTGTGCCGTTCTTCAGCATCAGCGGCTCCGAGTTCGTGGAGATGTTTGTCGGCGTCGGTGCCAGCCGCGTGCGTGACCTGTTCGACCAGGCCAAGCGCAACAGCCCCTGCATCGTCTTCGTCGATGAAATCGACGCGGTCGGTCGCCAGCGCGGGGCCGGTCTCGGCGGTTCGCACGATGAGCGCGAGCAGACGTTGAACCAGATACTGGTCGAGATGGATGGATTCGATACGAACACTAACGTGATTGTCATCGCGGCCACCAACCGGCCTGACGTGCTCGATCCCGCGCTGCTGCGTCCCGGACGCTTTGACCGGCAGGTGGTACTTGACCGGCCCGATATTCGCGGGCGCATCTCCATCTTGCAGGTTCACGCGAAGGGCAAGCCATTGGAGGGCAGCGTCACGCTGGATACGCTGGCGAAGCAGACACCGGGTTTCTCCGGCGCTGACCTCGCCAACCTGCTCAACGAGGCCGCAATCCTGGCGGCGCGACGCAACCGGCGCAAAATCGGCATGAGCGAACTGGAAGAGGCGATTGATCGCGTGGTGGCGGGTCCGGCGCGCAAGAGCCGCATCATAAGCGAGCGCGAAAAGGCGATTACGGCCTATCACGAGGTGGGACACGCTCTGGTGGCGCGCATGTTGCCCAATACCGACCCGGTGCATAAGGTCTCGATTGTGGCTCGCGGTCAGGCAGGCGGCTTCACCATGCTGCTGCCGACGGAGGATCGCTACCTGTGGAGCAAACCACAATTTGAGGATATGCTGGCCTACGCCCTGGGAGGTCACGTGGCCGAACTGATCATCTTCGGCGAGGTGACAACCGGAGCTTCCAACGATATTGAGCGCGTGACGAAAGTTGCTCGTTCGATGGTGACTGAGTACGGCATGAGCAGCCGCATCGGGCCAATGGCGCTGGGTCACAAGGACGAACTGGTCTTCCTGGGCCGCGACTTCGGCGAGCAGCGCAACTACAGCGAGCAGACGGCCCGTGAAATTGACGAGGAGATTCGCCGCATCATCCAGGAGGGTTTTGACAAAGCCTACAACATCTTGCTGCAAAACAAGACGCGCCTGATTATGATTAGCGAGCGTCTGATTAAAGAGGAGACGTTGGAAGGGAAAGCCTTCGAGTCGATGTTCAACCAGCCCATCCATGATGGACAGTTCGAGTCGCCCTCGATCCTGGCCGGTGCTGGTCTCCCCGGCTTCAGCAACAATGGTGAGCCGGTCAACCTGCTTCCCGAACCCGGCGTGTCCTACCCCATGCCGCAACAGTTCCAACCACCGTATGGAACAGGTGAAGCATAGAGAGACAGAGAAATCGAGCGCCGATGGCTCAGGTCATCGGCGCTCGATTTCTCTGTCTC
>DASTKE010000484.1:0-5954 GCA_035716105.1 Ktedonobacteraceae bacterium
CACCAGAGGGGACGCATCAGGGGTCGGGCGGGGACAAGCCACCGCCCCTACATCCTGCACTGCATTGGTATCCACAGCCGCAACCGGCATGACTTCATTCCTCGCGCTTACAAGTATGCTGTCTTGATGCTGGCTTTGATCGCCTGTAACTACTTCAAGCCCTGATGTCGTAGGGGTCACTTCGTAAGGCGGGACGCCTTGAGGCTGTCCGGGAGGCGCGCTGGGAGGCTGTCCGGGGAGGCCGTCCGGGGGACGGAGACGGGGAGACGGATGAGACGGACGTCCGTGAGAGCCTGGCATCACGGACGGCGGGCGGGGACAAGCCACCGCCCCTACAGTTCCGCTTTGAGGTGAGAGGGCGCGGTAGAATGCCTGATCTTCCTCCGGTAGGAAGGCGTTCAGGTCAACCTTTTGCCAGCCGGAGGAGTCGAGGTAGCTGCCCAGAGGGAAACGCCAGGCGTTGCGTTCGTGGCGCAGGTAGACAAAACACTGTCCGTGCGCCAGCTTTTGCAGGCGCGCCTGCCGCTGGCAAGCCGCGAGCAGGAAGCGAGCATCCTCCGCTATAGAGAGATTCGGGTAGCGCGAGAGGCGCTCCCAGACGCGCCGCCAGTAGACAAGGGTGCCACCATGCACATCGCCCACGAAGAGGCGGCGGTGCAGCACGGGCGAGCAGGCCCAGGCTTGCCAGCTCCGCAGGTCAAAGAAACAGGCCGTCTCCAACCCTGTAATATCTGCCTGTTCGGCCAGCAGGGGCGCAAGCTGGTAGCTCAGCCGGTGAGGCGCGTACCAATCATCATCATCCCAGTGAGCAATGATCGACCCTTGCGCCAGTTCGCAGGCAAGATTGCGTTTCGCCCCGATGGACAGCTTCTGGTCGCGTGCTATATAGCGCACAAAAGGATGTCCCGCCACCAGGTCAGCAATCCGGTCTTCGCCATCATCCACAATCACCAGTTCCTTGTTTGGGTAATCCTGCCGCTCGAAGTACAGCAGCGCCTGCCGCACAAAAACGCGCCGGTTCCGCGTCGGCATGATACACGATACCAGCGGCAATTCTACATCCCTACTCATCTGCGCAACCTCAGCAACGTAGGGGCGCGATTGATCGCGCCCACCAGGGGAAACATTGGAACCATCGAGGGATGGTTCCTGGGTGGATGCCGTTCCCATCGTCGGCGCGGGAGGCCGTCCGGGGGACAGAGACGGTATCAATCGCGCCTCTACGTTCGATTCGGACGCGGCCAGAGGCACAGAGGTGTTGTGATCGAGCCGGATGTTAATAAGGTGCGTAGGGGCAAAATGTTCGCAGGCTTCACCACGGCAATGTGGCTCGTAACTGGTCTTCTGACCGGAGAGGCGGAGGCCACAGAAACGATCCTGGTAGAGATGTTTGTTCCTGGTGAACAGGTGAGCGTCCGGGTAACGCTGGACTGCTGGCGAACGATGGACGTAGGCGTCCAGAATCCAGATGGCGCGAAATCCAGCGCGTGCGGCCCGTGTGGTAAAATCAATTTCCCAGCATGGCCCAGTGCCATATGCCTCGTCAAAGCCGCCTGACTCCTGCGCGACGGCTCGCTTGAAGAGGTAGCAGAAATCGGCGAGGCTGTGCAGGGTGTTCAGCGAACGGCGTTGACCGGCATAACGAGCGGCAACGCTGGCGGCGAAGGCATCGATCTGCGCTTCTGAATAGCGCGCACCGGCAAAGCGCGGCAGCACTTGTTGCTCGTTCCAACTCAGATTCGTCGATGGCCCGCTCATTCCTACGTCCGCGTCCTTCAATGGTTCCAACAGGCGAGCCAACCAGCCAGAGGTCACACTGGCTCCCGCCTCCAAAAACAGGATGTAAGGGGTCGCGCACATCGCAACCAGACGGTTCAAGGCAGCCGGGGCCGCGAACGGCGACGGAACGAGCAGACAGCGTATGCCCTCCGGCACGTCCCGCTCCTGCCCCTGCGGGGCAAACAGAACGATCTCATGCGGCTCCGGCGTGTGGCGAGCCAGCGTTCTCAATGTTTGCTCACGCAGCCCTGCGCCGGCAAAGTCTGGAATGGCAATGGTGACGAGTGCATCCATAATATATCCTCTTGCTTATCAGGTCTGTATCATCTTCGAGTAAAGACAAGACCGGTCTGCTCTGTGAAACGACTCCACATCGTAGAATGCCGCCTCACCCCATCGGTTGCCTCCCGATCAAGCACAAAACCGGCCTGCTGGAACTGGTCGATCCAGTAATCGCCCCACTGGCAGTTCACATGATGAAAACCCGGCTGGCCTGGAATAGCCGCCGTAACGAATACATGTTTGCAACAGGCAAAGGTCCCCATAAAGTTTGGAATGTAGCGCTCCTCGACGTGCTCTAAAAACTCTACCGACCAGCCCAGATCGAACTCTCCGAGGAAGAGGGGCTTTTTTGTATAGTCATGTTCAATAATCACAGGACTGTCGCGGGCTATAGAGGGATCGCCGTCAATCCCCACAGCCTTTATGCCCCTCGATAATGCATAGTAGACCATACCTGCCGGCCCACACCCGATATCGACCATGCTCTTGACGGCGAAGTGAGAAACGAGATAGTCGAAGGCTCCCTGATCGAACTGCGTCTTGTCCTCGTGACCGCCCAGGTGCAAGGACGGATACTCCATCGATATCATCTCACGCGAAAGCGATTTTCTGAACAGAAAGGAGATGAAGTAGTGCTCGTTCATGAGGTGCGTTGCCGGAATATAACATAGTACCTGTGTCTGGTGTCGGCTCTGTATCGTATTGTGAGAAAGCATATAACAGAGCGCTTGCGGTTGAAAATGCCTCTCGTGTTCCTCATCGCCGCGACGCACACAGAACGCCTCGCTCTGATCCCAGTTTACCGGCATAACTTGCTCCGTTGGTAAAACGACAGCAGCGTCGCGATGCCGTCCTACCGCGTCATTCATTGGATAGGAAGCCAGGTCCAACCACTCAAGACGACGACGGCTCCTCAAAGTTGCGCAGATGCTCCGGTAATGGTCTGTAATGACTGCTCCGTCTGCCAGCGAAGCCATAAAGTTACAACTCATATAGCCCTGTGGTTCACGATAGCCGACAAAACCATAGCGTTCGACATCGTCCCACAGGTGAGAGAGGGAGCGCATCACAACACAGTCTGCATCGATATAAAGTCCTCCGTAGTGTTTGAGTAAGTAAGCTCGGATGAAGTCCGATTTGTGGTTGAGAGCCAGTGCATCGATGGCAATATCGCGATCAGTAGTGAAGAAGCGATCAAAGGCCGCTCGATCCAGCATCACGACGGCATCATTGTGAGCGACAACGGTCTGGTAACAGAGTGAAATATAGGGGGGCATAGGCCCTTCCCAGTACATCCAGATGGTCATCTCTGCCATATCTATGCTCCTCTAAGCTGTCCCGGAATTGGAATGACACAGCAACGCGATCAAACTCTCCGCCTGGGCGACAAACGCATATGCTCCGCCGACAAGCAATTCGTTGACGTAGCGCTGCACATCGGGAAAGTAGCTGGCATAGTCATGGAAGAGCAGCAGCCCGCCGGGTACAAGGGCGGGTGCGTAGCGCTCCACATCCTCGCGCACCCCCGCGTAGTCATGTCGACCATCGACGAGCAGCAGATGGCTGGCACGTTCCCACGGTCTTGCCTCCTCCTCCGGCGCGTAGATAACCATATCCGCCAGTCCATGTTCCTGGCAGCCCGTACGCAACACTTCACGAGGCACTCGATTGCCGGGAGCCAGCCCGATACCTGGCTCATCGACGGAGAGAATGTGCGCATTCTCGCACCCCAACCCTCGCAGCGTCAGCCCCATCGCCACGGTGGCGCGGCCACAATAGCTGCCGATCTCCACCAATGTCAGGGGCTTATCCCCGGCCCCCTGAGCGCTTAACGCGGCCTTCAGCACCAGGGCGATCAGCAGATCAGCTTCGTCGTCGCTCAACCAGCCTGGGATGGCCTGTATCTTGCGCGTGATCTGCCGCGTTACAACGAGCGGATAAGCGCTCTCCGCCAGAGCATGGACTTCGTTCATAGTATTCATGACCTCCTGGTCGCCCGGTCGAAGCCGCCGCGCCTCTTCCAGCGCAACCTTCGCCAGCCCTACCTCACCTCGAGTAAGATAGAAGCGGGCCAGTCGCACGTAGGCCGAGCAGGCATAAACCCGATTCTCATGCGCGACTGGCCCGGCGGAATAGATGGGCAGAACAGCACGCGCTCTCGCTTCCTGTCCCGTGGCAGCCAGCGACAGTACGCGCCCTATAGCGGCATTCACGCTGGCCGGTTCGAGCACCAGCGCCGCCTCGTAGTCGCGCACAGCCAGAAGATGATCGTCCTGGTGCGCGTATGCCTCCGCCCGACCGAGATGCCTGGAAAGCGGCTGGTGCAGCAAAAACTTGACCCAGGAGTTTGCAGGTTCGAGCCGCCGCGCCTGCTCCAACCTGGTGCGAGCCTCGGTAAAGCGCTCTTGAGCCGCCAGAACCAGGGTCAATTCAATGCAGGGCCACGCACTCTGCGGCAGAAGATGCATGGCCTCTTCGAGCGCATCTACCGCCTCGTCAAATCTCCCGGCAGAGCGCAGCGCCTTGCCACGATCAAACAGCGCCCACGCCTCCTGCTCCGGTGTATCCTCCACCGCCTCAAAGGCCAGTGCGGCCTCGACATAGCGCCCCAGGCTGTGCAGGTACTTACCACGCTGATCCGGATCGGCAAGAGCGCGGTCAAAGGGTTCGTACAGGCAGGAACACATCTCCACGCGCCTGCTCTCAATCGGTTCGCGCTCAAGGCAGCGGTGGACGCGGGTGCTGGCTCGCGGCAGCCAGCGCGCCTGACCGGGTACGAAGGGAGTGTGCAAAATCGTATGAAAGACGCGGCTATTGGCGGCAAATTCCTGCCACTTGCGGCGGCTGCGATCACCGTGCGCGATATGCAGGCCAGCCGCCGAGTAGACGGGAACGATATACCTGTTCATCGCCATTGCCCGTACCCCCACCAGCGTATCCTCGCACCCCCACCCATAAAAGCGCTCATCATAGCCATCCATCGCCACAAAATCGCTGCGACGCAGGCTGAACAGCGCCCCGTAGACGATGCCGGGCAGGTCCCAGCGGCTGCCATCAGGCATGATAATGCGCTTCCCCTTGCCCAGGCGCTTGAGGTGCTCCGAATCGCGGCACATACTTTCAGGCCAACCACCGGCGTAGTTCAGCCGCGTATCCCGCATATAGGGCGGCAAAAAGTGTGGCAGCTGTTCCTCCAGCATTCGCGGGTGGATGCGGGCGTCCGTCGGCTGGATATCGCCGCGAAAGCCGATCAGCATCACATCTTCCAACACCTGGTGGCGCTTCACCAGCTCCTCGATACTGAAGGGCGTGAGGATCATATCGGCATCGCAAGAGATGATGACATCGCCGCTGGCAAGCGCGATCCCCGTGTTCTGCGTGTGCGCCCGGCTGTGGTGCGCCTGCTGCACCGCCTTGAGCCGCAGACCCAGTCGCAGTTGTTCCAGCACCGCCCACGTGCCATCGACCGAACCATCATCCACCACAATCACCTCAAGCTGCCCCGGATACTTGCGGTTGAAGCTGCTCTGCTCAATGGCAAGCAAGCACTGTGCCAGCGTCCCCTGCGCATTCCACGCCGGAATGACCACGCTCGCCGTCAGCGTCACCGGCACCTCCTGCCGCACCGAGCCATAGGGATCGCTGACCAGCTCGCTCCCCGTCTCATACCGGTAAAGCGCCTCCAGGTCGGTGTAATCGTTATCGTGGGCGTGTGCCTGTTGTTCCAGAGTTTGTCCCATCTTATCCACAGAAGAACTATCACAAATCTTTCATGTATCGCAGTGCGAATGCTCAAATTTGAATAGCTTTCCTCTCACACCCAGGATTGCTTTATACGCCGAGTTGTCGCAGCCCACGTTCGTTTGTTGAAACGGTAGGTTGTCGAGAAACAT
>DASTKE010000485.1:0-4370 GCA_035716105.1 Ktedonobacteraceae bacterium
CCGTAGCGTTTGAAACCGGCGGCGATGATGCCGTTGTCGTGCGGCCAGACCGCGCCAAGCTGGTAGGCATAGGGGTTATAGGCGGGGTTCTTGTCGGAGAGCGTGCGAATGCCCCAGCCGTTCCACATATCATCCTGTAAGAGCCTCCTGGCCGTGCGTACCGCTTTGTCCGGCTCTGCGATCCCATTCCACAGGCATTGTCCGGCGTTGGAGGAGACCGAGTCGATGAGTTTCTTATCGGGGTCGAGGCCGAAGGCGTAGCAGCCCTCTTTTTCCAACCAGAACGCCTCGTTGAAGCGCTGCTTGAGCGTCTCGGCCTGCTGCTGTAGCGCTTTCGCCCTGGTCTCGTCTCCCAGCACTTGAAACACCTCGGCCATGCGCAATTTGGCGTCGTAGACGTAGCCCTGAAGCTCGCAGGTTGCTTTCGGCTGTTTCACTTGCCGACCATCGCCATAGACCACAGAGAACTCGCCATCTTTCCAGGCCAGATTGTTGTAGCCAAGCGTGGAGAAGGTTTTGTATTCCTGGAAGCCATCGCCATCCAGGTCTCCCCAGTGATCGATCCAGTCCAGGCACTTCTCGGCTACTGTGCAATATTCTTTGAGCAGTTCAACCTCGTTCGTCCAACGATAGGCTTCGGAGAGCACGATCAGATAGAGGATAGTGGCGTCGGCGGTGCCATAGTAGGGGGTGAAGGGGATTTTGTGGAAGAAGGCCAGTTCGCCGAAACGTATTTCGTGCATGATCTTGCCCGGCTGCTCATCGCGCCAATCGACCCGCTCCGTTCCCTGGAACTGCGCCAGGCGGTAGAGCGCGCCACGCGCAAAGCCCGGCGAAACGGTCATATTCTGATAGGAGACAATCAGGCTATCGCGCCCGAAGAGGGTCACGAACCAGGGTACGCCCGCCGCTGGCACCCAGGCGGTTTCAGAGACATCCAGATCATAGATGCGCAGGGCACCCATGTCGTCGATGGCCTGCTGGTACATGCGCTCAAGGTTATAGTAGGAGGGGCTAAGCAATTCGGTACAGTTCTCGCGCCAGCGCAGTTGCCGCTGGGCGAAGTCGGTCAACAACTCGATTTGAGAAACGTTGCCACTATTAAGCGAAGATGGTGGTGCTATTTTGTTTGCAAGAGTCGCATGTGCATTGCTCTGCGCCTGTGCTTCAGACGCTGCTGTCTGGTCTGATGGCGTTTGAGCGCCTGAAGATGTCGATTGTGATGGCGGTTGTGCTGCACTGCTCGTGGTTGAGGAGGCGGTCGCTGCTGTCGAAGAAGCCGGTGAAGCCGCCTGCTTTGCGACTGTTGGAGTGAGGATGGCTTCTTTGGTAGCTGTTTCGTTCTGTGCATAGCTACAGGGGAAGATGGAGCGTTTGACATCCTCTCCGTGTTCGAGCATCAGGTCGCCACAGGTGTGCCATATGCCGTTATGCTCAAGGTTAACAATAAAGGAGATGCGTCCGTTGGCGTAACGAGCGGGGCTGCTGCAGTGCGAAACCTGGTAGATGGCACCGCGATGAAAGTCTTTGTTGTTGTAGGTGGTGTGTAATGTGCTGTCATTCTCATCCCAGTGCGTCTCTTGCATCCCGCGCTGGATGATATGATGTGATTTCACCTCGAAGATATCGGCGAAGTCCGAACGCATCGACAGTTCCAGCACGAAGGTAATGGGATGGGTAACATAGCTGACGATCTCAAATTCCTCGTGTACTCCTTCGCCAACCATACGATTGACGGTTAAATTGATGCTGTTGGCTTCGAGCACGCCTACTTCGGTGTCTATAGTAGGATTGGCGAGATGGATGCGCGAGGCATAGAAGCTCACCTGACTCGAATTGACCAGCGCCCAGGGCGTCCGGTTGATAAAAAGCCGGTAATAACTGATGAAGCGGGTATCGAGAGCATAGACGCCCTGGTCGCTCTTCGGGCTGATCTCCCCACCTTCGTCCGTGACCATAAACGTGCGTCCCTGACTGATGGTGATGCCCGGCGGGGTAACTCGTATCTCAATAGGCATAGAAATGTCCCTTCTTGAACGTAGTATTGTATAGAAAATATATAGGGCAACCGATCGGTTGCGTCAAAGTCATGTATGGCTGCTTTTATAACAATCATGGTCTAGTGGTCTAGATATCTTGACAAGTTGTATGGTAACAGGTTATAGTATGTGAAAGCATTGTTTCTCAGGTGGCTGCATGTCTAGACCAGCTATCTATTCGGGCAAGAGAAAGCCAGAAAGGAGAAGCAACCTCAACCCTGGCAAGTCTACTCTGTTGGTATCATTTCACCTTAGTCAAGGAGAGATTGCGATGAGTGTTACGAATACATCATCCACCGCCCCGGTTGCTCCGGTTTCTACCAGCTTTTGGGACCGTATTCTTGGACCTTTGCAGAGCATTGGACGCTCGTTGATGCTGCCGATTGCCGTACTGCCTGCTGCCGCACTGCTCTTGCGCCTGGGCCAACCAGACCTTTTGAACCTCACCTGGATGGCTGCCGCTGGCAACGCCATTTTCTCCAACCTGTCGATCATCTTTGCGCTTGGTATCGCCATTGGCCTGACTGGCGGCGAGGGAGCTGCCGGGCTGGCTGCCGTCGTCGGATTCTTCGTATTTACCGCTGTCTTCAACACCCTGATTCCCCAGGTGAAGGGAGCGCCCGATCCTACCATCAATATGGGTGTGCTTTCGGGCATTCTCGTGGGCCTGGTGACTGCCTGGCTCTATCGCCGCTTCTACGATATTCGCCTGCCCGATTACCTTGCCTTCTTCGGTGGGCGGCGCTTCGTACCCATCATTACCGCCTTCGTCACGCTGGTTCTGGGTGCCATCTTTGGCCTGATCTGGCCTACGATCCAGATTGGCATCAATGCCTTTGGCACAGGCATTGTTGAACTTGGTCCTGTTGGCGTCGGCATTTACGGCTTTTTGAACCGTCTGCTGATTCCACTTGGCCTGCATCACGTGCTCAACACCTATGTCTGGTTCCAGCTTGGCAACTATAATGGGCCGCAGGGGCTAGTGCATGGCGATCTGACACGCTACTTCGCGGGCGACCCCACGGCAGGACACTTCATGGCCGGCTTCTTCCCCATCATGATGTTCGGCCTGCCTGCCGCTTGCCTGGCGATGATCCGCCACGCCCGTTTCCCCAAAGTCGCGGCTGGTATCCTGCTTTCCGCGGCGTTCTGCTCCTTCCTGACCGGCGTCACCGAACCCGTTGAGTTCGCGTTTCTCTTCGTCGCGCCGCTGCTCTTCGTCGTTCACGCCATTCTGACGGGAACAGCGCTGGCGGTTTGCTACCTGCTCAACATCAAAATCGGCTTTGGCTTCTCCGCCGGTCTGATCGACTACGTGCTCAATTTCAGTAAGTCGAACACGACCAACCCTGTGCTCTTGCTGGTCGTCGGGCTTGTCTACGGCGTCCTGTACTACTTTATATTCAGCTTCTTCATCACGCGCTTCGACCTCGGCACGCCTGGACGTGGTGAAACATCAACCGGTCTGAGCGCCGACTGGATTTTGCCTGAGAGCCAGCGCGGCCCGCGCCAATCCAGAAAAGTCGCGTCTAATGGCGCTACGGCTGAGAAGGAAGAGGACCGCGATGATGTGCTGGCGCGGGATGTTGTTGCCGCCCTGGGTGGCAAAGCGAACATCCAGAGCGTTGAAGGTTGCATCACCAGGCTGCGCCTCTTTATCAACGACCCCGCTCAAGTTGACGAGGTGCGCCTCAAGAGCCTCGGTGCCTCTGGCGTGGTCAAGCGCGGCAAGATTGTGCAGGTGGTGATGGGGACGCAATCTGACCGCATCGCGATGCGTATGAATCGCATCGTGAAAGCTCGCGACGCCGATAGCGCAGACGAGGTGGCCAGCGAACAGGTAGGGGAATGATGACGGAGATACACGTGCTTGCGCCGCTCGCTGGCAGAGTGGTCGACCTGGAAGACGTGCCTGACGAAGTGTTCGCGCAAAAAATGGCCGGTGATGGCGTTGCCATCGACCCATCCGGGGATATCGCCGTTGCTCCTGTGAGCGGCACACTGGCAAAGCTGTTTCCCGGTGGACACGCCTTTGGCATAGCCACCGCTGACGGTGTCGAACTGATCGTTCACATCGGGCTTGATACCATCGAGCTGCGAGGTGAAGGGTTCGAGAACATCGCCACCGAGGGCCAGGTGGTGCAGGCCGGAACGCCAATTGTGCGCTTTGACCGCGCCATCATTGAGGGCAAGGGCAAGGTGATTCTCAGCCCCGTCGTTTCCTCCGGTAGTGGTACCGTCATACACCGCGCCAGCGGCGAGGTGCAGGCCGGGCGCGACGTGCTCTTTGTCCTACAGGTGTGATGAGTGGCCCTGGCACAATGCCGGTGA
>DASTKE010000486.1:0-2516 GCA_035716105.1 Ktedonobacteraceae bacterium
ACAGCCACGCCACGCCGCACCGCAGGCCGCCCGCCCATCCCCAGGCCACCCGCGAGGGGTGGCCCTACTATACGCGGGCCGCTCGCTTCGCGAGCGACGGCGCGGGGAAATGGTGGAGGCGTCTATAGTAGGGCCACCCCTCGCGGGTGGCCTGGGGTGGTGCGGCGCGGGTGGCCTGGGGGAGAGGGGACGGGGGGAAAAAAGGGTAGCCAGAAAAGAGGTGCTACTAGGGGGAAATGTTGGTTATGGGGATACCCAACATTTTGGTAACACCTCTCAAATTAGAAACGAAATTACTGAACGATTAGTGGCAAATTTTGGGATGAAAAATGCGTAATATAAAAAGTAGCACAAATGAGCGGAAAAAGCTAGATCAAGATGCAGTTTCTGTTCGTAATACGTTAAATGAACTGACAGGCGCGCAATGGCTGTATTTTACAAAGTGACGCTCTTCACTCTCATCGAGAGACCCATCCCCTACCACAATTTGAACGGACAGAGTATAATACTTTGAAATAAATATACGAAACTAAGCTAGAGAAAGACCTCTCGTAGGAGAAATGAGGACATTGTGCCACGGAAAAACAGGCAATCAGATCAATTTTTTATCCCTGACCCGTTTGATGGTCAGCAGATGAATCAGAACCAGATGCAGATCAACCACGAATTTCATACTGACGCGAGTGACGCGGAGCAGGCACAGGATTTGCACGAGCACCCCACGACCCATACGGCATCCGATACCTTCTTTGAGCGAGACGAGGGCATGCACGAGGCGGGCAAGCGTGACGTTGAGTTGTACATTCGTACCTATAATACGCTGCTGCGCAGTTCGGGTGAGATCAGCCTGAAGGCGCTGGTGCAGGCGCACTACAACATCGATTCGAGCTTGCACCCGGAGGCGCGCTCGCCGTATCCCGATATGTCGGCCTTCATTTACAGTGTGCTGCGGCTGCCGGTCTCGATTATCAATTGCAACCTCGTCGTGCTGGGCCAGTCAGAGGAGGTGTTCATCAATCATGGCTATCCCGTCGAGGGCTGGGAGGCGGTGACGGCCTCGGCGCGGCGGCGCAAGTGGTTCTATGATGGCAAGGAGACGCTGGGCGTGTATGTCGCCAGCGTGAGCGATACCGACGATATCGTCCCCATCCTGGTCGCATTCCAGATCGAGTGGAACAAGATGTTCTACCTGCTCAATGCCGATCCCACGACCATGCAGTTGCTGGAGACGCGCATGGATCGCTCGTCGCCCGTCTTCGCGGAGATCACGAAGGTGCTGCGCGAGCGGCTGCACATCTCGCCCGACGACTGGCGACGGCTGGAGGTCATCTGGGGCGACCACCTGTGGGAGAACCTGCGCAAGATTGGCAGGCAGCGCAAAAGCTTCTCGCTGCGCATGCTTGGCGGCTCCCACGTTGGCTACGTGCGTGCCACCCGTAAGTGGTGGGCACCGGTGGAGAATCTGCTGGACACGCTCGGTTTGCAGGAGCGGCCCGTCTACTTCGTCTCCAGCAACACGCACAGCCTCGTCAACCTCATGTCGGGTGCCATCTTCGAGCGCGAGAAGGAATTGACGGACTACGCGAAGAGCGGCAAAAACCCCTACCTGACCGAGGAGTACCGTAAACTGCACGACGGAACCGTACCGGGCAACTGGTTCAACTTCCTGTACTTCGCGACTCGCGAATGGATGCACCACACGCCGGAGGGCAAGGAGTTTGCGCGCAACCGGGCGCAATTCGAGCAGGAACGCGGCGTCTGGTACGTCAATGCGCGTCACGGCCTGGAAATCGACGCGCAGATTTTCGAAGTTGCCAGATTGCACCCGATGGAGATTGACCCGCGCTGCCGCATGTCCGGCATGGACAAACTGGCAAAGAGCCAGGCCATTATCCTCAACATCGATTATCCCCTCGGCATGGCGGCGTACCGCATGTTGCGCGAGGTGATGGAGAACCTGACGCACATGCGCGGCATCTACATCCTCGGTAAGGCCGCGACGCTCAATGGCAGCATCGGCGACGTGATGATCTCCAATGTTGTGCTGGACGAGCACAGCCAGAACACCTACTGGCTGGATAACAGCTTCAGCGCGCAGGATGTCCAGCCCTACCTGATCTACGGCTCCGTGCTGGACAACCAGAAGGCTGTTTCGGGCAAAGGCACCTACCTGCAAAACCGCCAGTACCTGGATTTCTACTATCGCGCCAATTACACCGTCGTCGAGATGGAGAGCGGCCCCTACCTCAACGCCGTCTACGAAGACCAGTACCTGACGCGCTACCCGACCTGGGAGAACATCAACTTCGCCCGCCTGCCCTACGAACTGGGTGTCCTGCACTACGCCTCGGACACGCCCTACACGCGGGGCAAGAACCTCGGCGCGGGCAGCCTCTCCTACTTCGGCATGGACTCCACCTACGCCTGTGCCGTTGCCATCGTGCGCCACATCTTCGAGAACGAGATCCGCGCCGCCAAACTGCGGGAAGAGGGTCAATCCGCCGAGCCAACCACCG
>DASTKE010000487.1:0-4140 GCA_035716105.1 Ktedonobacteraceae bacterium
CATGAGATGCGCGTCAGCAGAAAGCGAACGCCGGGCCTGTCAGTCTTGCGCACAAAGGTCTTCCGCTCCCTCATTGCATGCAAGACATTCTACCGTCAAACCTGCGCAAAAACTTCTCCTATCTTGCTCTTTTGGCCATGCAGCATGACCGCCTCGCATTCCAAAACAGTTTCTCAGTCTGGACCACTTATGAAATTGACCCATATCATGTCTAAGTTCTTTTGACCCATATTGTGTCCGAGGCAGCTAAAACTTTTGGCAAATCACACAATCTGCACAAAGAGGAGTCTGCCGTACAAGCAGGGCTCACTCTGGCGTGGAGCAACGGGCCAGCGGAAGGCTTTCTCCATCGCCTCAAACTGCTGAAGCGGCAAGCGTATAGCCGGGCAGGCGTCGCCTTGCTCAAACAGCGGATGCTCTTCCATCCCTCTGACCTCATAGCCGCTTGACTCTCATGACCAACCGCCCGATCAGCGAGAAGACGCAAGACCACGGTCGAAGTTACCGAGGTTTCCTCCTTCTGTTCCTCTTTTCCGCCCATGGCCTCGGCTGGTCCAGCCGCGATCCACATGAAACCACGGCGACTCAGCCGAGTTCTTGGGCCAGCCCGATGAGAAGTCCTTCAGGTCCGCGGAGGTAGCAGAGCCGATACGCGTCCTGGTACTGGACCACTTCGCTGCTGACAAGCTCTGCGCCGTGCTTGCGGAGACGGACGAGCGTCTCGTCGATGTCGTCCACAGCAAACATGACGCGGAGGTAGCCCAGAGCGTTCACTGGGGCGTTCCGGTGATCAGCGACCACAGGAGGCGTGATAAATCGCGAGAGCTCGAGCCGACTGTGGCCGTCTGGCGTGCGCATCATGGCGATCTCAACGCGCTGGTCGCCCAGTCCAGTGACGCGCCCTGCCCACTCGCCTTCTACCATGGCTCGCCCTTCGAGCTCGAGGCCGAGCTCAGCGAAAAAAGAGATAGCGGCATCGAGGGATTCCACCACGATGCCGACGTTGTCCATTCGTTTAAGTGCCATATATCCATTCTATAAGATGTCGTCCGTCCTGTCAACGAACTCAGACCAGGACGTTCCACCAACAATCGGGTGCTAAGCCGCCATTACGTTGTATCCCGATGTGCTCCCGACGCTCTCTCTGTTGAAAGATACCTCTCGTCTCGGGCTTGTCGCCAATGGAAACACCTACCAAGAACGCTGCGGCTTACCGGGTCTGTTTGCTTTTACGATTTTTGCCCAAGATTATCAAGTACAGAAGCCTCAGCCTGAATTCTCTGAGCGGGTCCTTTCTGAGACGCACACACACCCTCAGGAGATCATTCATGTTGGCGATTCCTTACACAACGACGTAGGTGGAGCGCAAGCAGTCGGTATCCGGGCCATCGGGGTGAATCGTCACCAGGTGCGAAATGAAACAAGCATACAACCTTTTGCCGAGATCACTGAGCTTTCGGAACTGCCTGACGTGCTTGCCCAACGCGCCTTTTGTGAGAGGTAAGAAGATGAACGCAGTCAGTATTATCGTTAAAGCTACAATAATGACTGTTTTAACTCTTCTACTCATTAGATTTTCCGATATCTTTTATAAGAAAATATGTGGCAACTTCAGCTATCATCATTTTGAAGCTCCTTTTCTTGAACTATCACACTCAGACTGGCAAAGCAAAAGAGTTGTGGAATCTCGTCAAACCAACGATTTCGAGACAGCTCACCCTTGCTCAATTAAACCCAATAATGAGATTCTGGCGTGCGGTCTCCACCACTTCTTTGGTGACGACCGTCAGCTGATTGGCGACCGGCACCCGTTCGACCTGCTTCATCAGGCGGTCAATTAAGCGCATGTTGCCCTGTGTGATACGAATGATCGTAGCCACCGCCTCCTGATCCGTAAAATCCTCGGAATCAGCCGCGACGCGGTGACTCCAGCGCTGCTGGAGAAAAAAGCGCGTCTCCTGCCGGGACAAGGGCTCCATTTCATGCACAAACCCAATGCGCGAGTAGAGTTGTGCTACCCGTTGCAGGCGCTTGTCCAACCCAGGCATGCCTAAGAGCACCAGGCCGAGCGTCCGGCGGAGGCGGAAGGAGTGGGCGTATAGAACACAGTCCGAGACTCCAGCATGGGAGCTTCCACCGGGGCAGAGGCGAAGGAAAAAGGCCGGTAGGGGTAGAGTCCATCGATGGCACTGCGTCCAGCATAGGTGATCAACGGCTCGGGCAAGAAGGGCTTCACCGTGTGCCAGTGGGCGTAATACATCGCAGACAGG
Source organism: Ktedonobacteraceae bacterium (assembly GCA_035716105.1). Classification (GTDB taxonomy): domain Bacteria; phylum Chloroflexota; class Ktedonobacteria; order Ktedonobacterales; family Ktedonobacteraceae; genus CADDYT01. Next base: position 2,271 of record DASTKE010000487.1, read on the forward strand.
GTTTTGCCCGTGCCTGGGGGTCCATAACCCAAACCGACAAACCGTTCCTGCCGACAAGCATCGCACATCTCGGCGAACAGACGATAGCCCTTGGTCACCACAAAGGTGGAAGGCGTGTGTTCGTATGGCTCATTCACATGCTCACTCATTGATATACCTCTTGAGTCGCGGTCGCCCCGTCGTTTCCACCGGCTCTTTGGCCGACGTCTCTGGTTTCGGGGGCTCCTGCTGATGGACAGCCAGCACCTGCTCGACGAGGGCAGCCCGAGTGGACAGGCCCACTTTGACCTGCTTCCGCCGCTCATCTCTGGCCTTCTGGATTTCCTTCAAACTGACCGTCTGCCCGGCCAGATCCTGACAGATGGCGCGGCAGAGAAAGCGATCCTGATAAAACACCCGGATTTCTGCGAGGTCAGCCGGGTCGTAGCGAATGACCACCACCTCTTTGACGTAGCCGGCGAGCGTGGGATCAAGGTAGCGATAGCCTTGAAAACGGATGCCGTCCTGCTGCACCTTGCGCGTCTTGGCCACCGTGAGCAGCAACAGGTCGAGCTGTTCAAGCGACTTAGGCATGCGTGGCAGAAATCCCCCTGCTTCTCAGCGCTCGGCGGGCATGCATCCGGTTTCCTCGTGCATGCGCTGATGATAGTCCTCCAGTAACCAGGTGCGAAAGCGCTGCTCAAAGGCGGCCAGCGTGAGGGTGGCCTTCACCCCGGTCGAGCCCTTTGGGGCGTATCCCGGCGTGTCTTGCAGCAAGAGCTGATCCACGCTGCGAAAGAAGCGCTCGATCTTGCCACGACCGCGAGGGATGCTCACTTGTGAGAAGATCAGCTCCATCGAGAGATCAGCGGCTACCTGTTCCATATGCCTGGAGGTGAAGTCGGAGCCGTGGTCGCGGTAGAAGACGGTCGGAATGCCACAGGTATGCCAGCGGGGATCCTCTTTGCGCCAGATGGCCGTGCGCAGCGTGAGCGCCGTCGTCAGCGCGGTGGCTTCCTGAAAGCTGAGGCGATAGCCGACAATGGCACGGCTGTAATCATCCTCGATTGCCGTGAGCCAGGGCCTGGCAGGCTGGCCCGCTTCATCGAGCAACAAAACGTCAAGAGGGGTATGATCGGCCTGCCACATCGCGTTGGCGTGAGGCGACTCTCGCCGATAGAGCAGATCAAACTCCTCGCGGTAGGCGACCGCGCCCTGGTGGGCCATGGTCACCAGGGCCGGATCGAGGTGCTTGATGATGTGACGCACACGGTCATAGCTGGGTGGGTTCCACCCCTGCTCTTTGGCAATGGTGGTGATGTGACGATGAATGGCAGCCATCGAACGGGGAGGGGTTTGTAAGGCCAGCCCCTCAATCAACCGGATCGCTGTGTCTGGAAGTCGGCGAGAGGCACCTTTATCGGAGCGCGAGACGCGGTTTGCCAGCCCCACCAGGCCCTTCTCTCGATAGCGCTTGATCCACAGTCGGATCGTACTGGGGGCTTGTTTGGAGGTACGCGCCACCTGCGCCTGGGAGATTCCCTCTTCCAGAGCCGGGCGGATGATAGTAAAACGTTCTAAGGCCTGTGCTCGTTGCGCCTCAGAAAGTGCCGTGAGTGGGACAACCGGTTCGGTCATGACGCGTTCCTACTCGCTCGCACGACAGGAGCCAACAACACCATCTTCCCGTAGTATACCTGATCAGCAGCTTAATTGCCAAGAAATCAGCAGCTTAATCTCAAAATTTACACCCAGGCATCGGCAAACTAAGGAGGCATTATACACTATGGGAGTACTCGATGGAAAAGTCGCGGTGATTACGGGCAGCACGCGAGGGCTAGGGCTGGCTATCGCCCAGGCTTATGCTCGTGAGGGTGCCGCAGTGGTGGTG
>DASTKE010000488.1:0-3986 GCA_035716105.1 Ktedonobacteraceae bacterium
AATACTCTCTCTGGTCGCCGCGTTGCGGGGCATCTTGCCGCGCACGTATTGTTCAAGCAAAGCGCGCCTTGCCGCAGCAATATCATTCTCTGACATGAGATACGTTCCATCTATGATAATGACGTAGGGGCCGATTTAGCGTGCCCACCGCCGATTGATCGGCCAACTGCCGGAGCCGATAATGAGTTTTAACGACCAAAACCGGGAATTCCGTAGGCGATCAATCGCCCGCCTACGGAAGCATGACCGTTTTTGTTTGTAAAATTTCATAATCGGCCCCTATGTATAGTCGCTTGAATTTGCGCATTTCCGTCATGGGCATTCGTTACTAAAAAGTGACTGGCAGGGCCTTCAGGCCGCGCAGTCCCAGGTTTTCGCGCCAGGTCAGTGAGCCAGGAACAAGCTGCAAGGCAGGCATTCGACGCAGGACGGTCTCGAAAGCGATCTGCCCCTCGATTCTTGCCAGCGGCGCGCCAAAGCAAAAGTGGCTGGCCCAGGCAAACGCCACGTGCCGGTTATCCTGCCGGCAAACATCCAGTTGATCTGGATTGGTGAAACGCTCCGGGTCGCGGTTCGCCGCACCCATTACCGCGATGACTGCCTGGCGCTTGTGAATAAGCTTTCCCCCAAGCTCGACATCATCAGGGGCCAGACGGGCCGTGTGCTGACTTGGACTTTCGAAGCGCAGCAGTTCCTCAACGGCAGATGGAATCAGCGAGAGATCGGCGCGCAGTTTTTCGCTTTGATCTGGATGGCGCAGCAGCGTCATAATGCCATTACCAATGAGATTCGTCGTTGTTTCCTGCCCACCCACCAGGGTGATAATCAGGTTCGCCACAATCTCTTCTTCGGTCAGACGATCACCATCAATCTCTGCCGTTATCATAGCGTTAATCAGGTCATCTCGCGGGTGTTCGCGGTGATCCTGGATGGCGGCTCGAAAATAGACGCACATGTCATCCAGACTGCGGATGACCTGCGCCGCCCGGTCGGGATTATGCTGAAAATTTCCCAGTACCTGCGCGAAATCGCTCGACCACGCGGTCAATTGCTGCCAGTCGGAGATGGGGAGACCCAGCATCTCAGCAGTGACAATCGCTGGCAGCGGATAGGCGAGGTCAGCGATGATATCCATCTGCCCCTTTTCCTGCACGACATCGAGCAGCGTATTCGTAATGTCCTGAATATGGGAGCGCAGTCGCTCGACCCGGCGAGGCGTAAACGCCCGCGAAGCCAGCCCACGAATACGCCCGTGCGCGGGAGGGTCGAGGAAGAGCATCTGATGCACCATCACCTTCGCCAGCGGTGTGAGAGATGAGAGGCCCAACGCGGTGAGTTGTTCCGGCGAGGGCGTGCGATTGGCCGAGAAACGCTGGAAGACCGTCAAGACATCGGCATAGCGTGTGACCACCCAGGCGTGTAAAAACGGGTCCCAATGCACAGGGTCTTCGTTGCGCAACCGGTGGTACAGGGGATACGGGTTGGCAAGCACTGCTGGATCGAGCAGGAGGTAGAGGCTTAGCGGCGCTTCCTGTTTCCCTTGTGTCGTCGATGATGATGATGAAAGTGTCATCGAATTTCCTCTCTAGAATAGAAAATCTGGAACACGGCCTGACGAAGCAGGACACGTCTCAATGTGTTCGCTGCTTCGTCAGGCCGCGAGGCATTCAGCACTCATACCAGCAGTTGCCGCACTTCCTCATCACTCATCGCAGCGATGCGCGCCACAATGTGCTGTTCTATCTCTGCTGCCAGCAAGCGCACGGTAGGAGACTCGAACAGATGACGCAAGGGAAGGTTCACCCCAAAGGTGTCTGCCACACGCGCTATCAGTTGTGTGCCTAACAAAGAGTGTCCGCCGAGCATAAAGAAATTATCATCGATTCCCACGTGTTCTAGACCCAGAAGAGAGGCAACAATCTCAACCAGTTGCTCTTCAACCGGCGTCGTAGGCGCTGTCAGATGTTCTTCGGAGAGCGTATTCGCCGCATCAGGGACCGGTAAGGCATCGCGATCCACTTTCCCACTATGTGTCTGCGGCAAGGCATCGAGTTGTACGAATACCGAGGGAATCATATAATCGGGCAACGCGCTGGCGAGGCTCGCACGGAGCGCATTGACCGAGGCCACAACTCCGGGAGTCGGGACAATGTAGGCAACCAGACGCCTCTCGCCAGGGATATCCTCGCGAGCCACAACCACACTGGCCTGTACCGCGGGATGCTCATTCAGCGCCGCAATGATCTCACCGGGTTCAATGCGATAGCCGCGCAGCTTGATCTGTTGATCGGCGCGCCCCACAAAGGCAATCTGCCCATCAGGCAGGTAACGCACCAGGTCGCCAGTCCTGTACAGGCGTTTGCCAGGTTCAAAGGGATGCTTGATAAAGCGTTCCGCCGTCAGTTCAGGACGGTTCAGATAGCCCTGCGCCAACCCGGTGCCGCCGATATAGAGCTCGCCCGTCTGGCCGATAGGCACCTGCCGCAAATGCTCATCGAGAATATAGACCTGCGTATTGGCGATGGGACGCCCAATTGACGGGAAGCCTTCCGGGCGCTCTCGCGGGTAGACCGGCCCAAAAGTTGCCACCACCGTCGCCTCCGTGGGACCATAATTATTCACCAGTGTAAACGGCAAACTGGCGGCTGGATAGTGTTGCAGCTTATCCGCGCCAGTCAGTAAGCAGCGTAACGGCACACGCTCCGGCCATTGCAGGGCCATGACCTGCTCAGCCAGGATGGTGGGCAGGAACGACAGTGTGATCTCATGCTGGATCAGCCAGTCGCGCAGCAAGAGCGGTGTGATGCGCGTCTCTTCATCGGGCAGGTAGACACTGGCACCGGCACTCAGATAGGGCCAGAGTTCCCAGCCGATTGCATCGAAGGCGGGACTGGCTACCTGGGTTGCGCGGTCGGCAGCACTCACCTCAAAGGCGCTGCGGTGCCAGAACACGAGATTCAGCAGGCTTTCGTGACGAATCATAACGCCCTTTGGCCGACCTGTCGAACCTGATGTGTAGATAACATACGCCAGGGCATCTGCGGTGATGGAACAGGCAGGATCTGTGCTCTCCTGCTGAGCCAGCAAGGCCGCGTCGGCTTCGTCATCCAGGCAGACAACACTGGCCCGCGTGGGAAGGCGTTCGACCAGATGTTTTTGAGTTATCAGAACAGGAGCCTGGGTATCCTCCAACATAAAGGCGAGACGCTCCGGCGGATAGGTCGTATCCATTGGCACGTAGGCACCCCCAGCCTTGAGAATACCCAACAGACCAACGACCATATCCACCGAGCGCTCTACACAGATACCCACCAACACGTTGGCCCCCACACCGAGTGTCTGCAGGTAATGAGCAAGCTGATTGGCGCGCCGGTTGAGTTCCCAGTAACTCAACGCCTGCTCATCTGCGATGACGGCCATTGCTTGCGGCATCCTTGCTGCTTGCATCGCCACTAATTGTGGTACATACGTATTGTGTGGATACTCCTGCTGCGTCGCGTTCCATACTGCTAGTTGCAATTGCTCCGACTCAGATAATAGTGCATCATTATTAACCTGATACGGTGCCTCCATTGCGCATGATACATCTTCTACCTGCCCCTCGAGCCTATGCTTCATCTCCTCTATACTGGCCATAGCCTTGTTCTCAAACATTCCTACCCCCCTTAAAAACAATCTTCTTCATATGCGAGTTCCTACCCATGCCTCGAAGGCAACTCTTCTACACACCAGCCTGTAAGGGGATGGAGTAAAGCGATCACAGACCGGGTTCTTGTAGCTACAGCCATCTTTCCCCTCCAACATTTTCTTCATGTTGCTGCAAGCATACCATGCAAGCGGGGGCAAAAAAAGACATAAATTGGTTAAGATACGGTTATGAATAGCTCTATTTAGTAATGAATTTATCATTTGTTTTACAATCGTTAGAATATTGCGGTTTTTCTGCTATATTGCCGTGTTTATCTACTAGAAAGGCAAAGGAGGCG
>DASTKE010000489.1:0-3081 GCA_035716105.1 Ktedonobacteraceae bacterium
AATTCAGCCGCCGTCTCCTCAAGCGCCTTGCGTCCTCGTGCCACAACCACGAGGTGGCACCCCTCGGCTGCCAGCGCCAGGGCGATTGCTTTTCCGACACCCCGGCTTGCGCCGGTGACAATCGCAACTTTTTCTGCCAGGCCAATATTCATGTGCAAGAGCCTCCTCCCGGTCTATAGCATCCGAAATCATGCCATTAGAGCGCTGAAAGATTGGGCGAACTGAGCAAGCGATTGAAAAATTGGCTCACCATGCGCTGGTCGACGCGCCTGCCAATACGTGCCAGCAGAATGTTGGCCGGTTCCATACTGATATTTGGTTCAGTCGTTGGATATTCCACAAAGCCTTGTGAAGCAAAGAGCCGGGTCAGCATCTCACGGTAGCGATAGATAGAGAGTCCTTCTCCTTCGGCGTCCCAGTGCCAGGAGAGACCAATGGCAAAGAGAATCATATCTTCCAGCGCGTCCAGTTCAAGCGCGAAAGCGATCAACTCTTTTGCCACGCCCATGTGCCGCCAGTTCGAGCTGACCTCGATGGCAACCTCGTAGACATTATCCAATCCCTCCCACCAGGCATCGCCCGGAGCGATTGTCACCTCGCCGACAATCTCCCCAGCCTGGGTATGAGCTAGCGTCAGCGCGCAGTCTGGCCTCTTTGCGATGCCATAGAGCAGTTCTTTCTCACGCTCCGGTAAGCGGGCAAAAGCACGCATCCCGCTATCGATGGACAGGCGTTCGACCAGCGATGGCGGACAAAAATCGCGCAGTAACAGTACACCCTTTGGCGTCTCAAAGGCTTTTGTGCGCGACGGTGTTTCACTGCCACGCAAATGCAGCAGGTCAAAGAGGCCCGTGAGCGGCGAGCGCGAGCGTGTCGAGGGGTAGGCCTGGCGCACGGATGGCGGGACAATCAGGTGGCGCACAAGGCCAGCCGTTTGCGCGTTTGCCCGGCTGATCTCCCAGCGGCGCGGCATGGCCGGGAAGTCCTGCGGGCGATCAAGGAAGGTCAGGGGAAACGCGCTCGTCTCGCTGGACTTACCCATGATCTGCTGCGCCACCTCTTCGCGCTGCTGCATCTCTCGCCAGGCCGGTTGCCAGCGCTCTACCCACTGCTGCGGCAATTGCTCCGGCAATTCCTGCTCCGACATCTCCGCCCACAGCATCGACCAGGCGCGAGGCACGACGCGATAGAGGTCATAGCCACCGCCGCCGAGGGCCACCCAGCGCCCCTGGCAAAAGGTATGGGCAAGCTGGTGAACCATCTTCATCTGCGCCTGAATGCCCTTCATGGTCAGGCTCAGATGTGTCAGCGGGTCCCAGGCATGGGTATCGCAACCGTGCTGGCTAATGATGATATCCGGTGCGAAAGCGGTGACTATCGGTGGCAGCAGCGTTTCAATCACCTCGGTGTAGGAATCGTCCTCAGTAAATGGCTCCAGGGGAACATTGACGCAGTAGCCGCGACCGGAACCCTGGCCCATTTCAAGCACGTCACCGGTACCGGGGAAGAGATAGCGCCCGGTTTCATGCAGCGAAACGGTCATCACCCGCGGCTCATCGTAAAAGGCGCGCTGCACACCATCGCCATGATGCGCGTCGAAATCGATATAGAGGATCTTCGCCTCGCTCGCTCGCAGGACATGCGCGATAGCAACGGCGGCATCGTTGTAGATGCAGAAGCCGGAGGCGCGATTCGCCCAGGCGTGATGCAGCCCTCCGGCAGGATGGAAGACGTGCAGGGGTCGCTCCTCTTCCGAGCGAAATGTTCCACCTTCCGGCAAGCCCATAACAGCGCTCATTGCCACCAGCGTGCCGCCAGCAATACGCGCCGTTACCTCGTGCATTCCTGGCAGCACAGGGGTATCACCGTCGCCGAAGCCGTACCGTCGTGCGAGACCCAGGCGCTCTTTACGGATATCATCTGCCTCTTTTCCAGAGGCGGCTAGCTCTTTCTTTTCAGGTATGCTCAGACGCTGCACCGCCGCGATATAATCAGGCGTGTGAATCAGGCCAAGCTCTTCTATGCTGGCGGGGCGCAGGGACAAAGCAGTTTCCCCATCACTGCTGCGCCAGAGGCCGGTGATATCCAGCAAATCCATCAATGCAACCTGGCGACCAGCCTGCAAGGGATGGTCCGCGCCAAAATCGTAGGCCAGTTCCGCCGGGTCGTAGATGAGGCGCGCACGCTGCTGCTTGTTTGCCTGCTGATCAGACATGGGCGTTTCCTTCCTTGAGCGGATCGGCAAAAGTGAAACGGATACCGGCCTCCCGCAGGCGTAGCAGCAAAGGCGCGGGGTTGATAGTGCCTAAACGCAGCGTGGCCGACTGCGGGACGCTGCCCTCCATCGGCGCAGCCAGGATGTTGCGCACGGGAACCTGTAGCTGAGCCGCTAGCTGGAGAGTACGCACCAATGGAGATAGATCGCCCAGGGGAAGATCAATCACCAGTTGCATTCCCGGTTCGTGCGCACCCAGTGAGCGGGCAAGAGCGATCAGCAAGTCGCTGCGCGTGAGCAAGCCCACCAGCACCGGATAGGTTTCATCGGCCTCGTGTTCATACTCGACAACAGGCAAACTGTTGAGTCCGCGCTCGACCAGTATCTGGGCGGCGGCGGCGACATTGGTCGCGGGTGTTACACGAATACTGGCGCGATGCATTATCTCCGACACGCGCCGCTCTTGCCAGGGCTGGTGCAGCACATCGCTAGAGGCGCTGCTCTTGCTAACAGCAACCGCAGTATCAATATCAGCAGAAGACAGCAATCCCTCTATAACCACACGTGGCTTGCGTGCAGCGTGTTCAGTATCTTGAGCGGATGATACGCTAAGTGTGCGTACCACCGGTAAATGGTGAAATTGATATTGTCGTAAGAGATTGGCCGCGTGGCTCAACGTATCGTCGGGCTGCACCGTTACCAATCGCGTCGTCATGATCTCAGCAACAATCATCCTGCTCTTCTCCCTCGTAGCAACCTAAAGCGAAAAAGAGGCAACCATGTTTATGATAGCACAAAAACGCGCTCTAGATGGGCAAATAGGAGTGTGAGGACGATGAAACGGGAGATGGCTGTGTGGCGAGCCA
>DASTKE010000490.1:0-5283 GCA_035716105.1 Ktedonobacteraceae bacterium
TGAGGCTGATACACCATGGCAGGCAAAGCGCTTCGCGCCTTGCCTGCCATGGTGTATCAGCCTCACTCCAATTATGTTTGCCACGTAATAAAGAGGCAGCGCGGGCGTCCGTCTCCGTTCCCCAGACGGCCTCAAGGCATCGCCCCTACGACTTATCCTACGCTGGCTCCAATAGCTTCGGTGCCGGGAACCGCTTCCACATGCTCAATGGGACGCCGGGAGCGGTCGAGGACATCGTTAATGTCGCGAATCTGGCGCGTGAGCCAGCCGTTGAGATCGTGTTTTTCAACCAGTTGGCGCGCCATGCGCGCCATAGAGCGCCGCTCCTCCTCTGGCATCGTCAGGGCGGTGTAGAGCGCCTGCGCGGTTTCAGTCACATCGACCGGCGAGGTTGGTACTGCCACCTTACCCAACTGCTCGAAGGAACCCGCCGTGCGCGAGAGCACCAGCATACCGTTCGTCTCGTTGACCACGGGTCCCTCTTTGCTCACCAGGTTCATGCCGTCAATGATGGGATTGACGAGTAGTACGTCATAATAGCGCATAGCAGCCAGAGCGCGAGTGCGGTCGTTGTCACAAAACGCCTCGATAGGTTGCCAGTTCTCCGTCCCATAGCGCTGGTTGATCTCCTCAATGGATTTGAGAACATCGGCGTTGTAGCGCTGGTAGGCTGGCAGGGTCTGGCGTGAGGGAACGAGAAAAGCCAGGAATTTGATGTTGCCGAGTAGTCCGGGATGATCTTCCAACATCTGCGCGTACGCCTGGAAGCCGCGCAAGATATTCTTTGTTGGATCGATGCGATCAACGCGCATAATCGTCTTTTCTTTGCCCAGGTAGGGCTGAATCTTCGCCGCCGCACGCCTGCCAGCGGCGCTCTGGATGGTGCGGCGCTCCTCTGAAACGGAGATGGAGATGGGATAGGCGCGTACTTGCGTCCGGTGTTCGTGCCACCAGATCGCCCCTTCCTCGAAATCGACCACAGCGCCTTCGAGCAGAGTGCGCGCTCCCTCGATAAAATTTCGCGCATCGCGCTGCGTCTGGAAGCCGATTATATCGTTGCCCACCAGCCCATTGTAGATGGCCTGCGAGATGTTGCTCGGCAAGAAATGCCACACACGGGCATCAGGCCAGGGAATGTGAATGAACTGCTGCATCACCACCTGCGGGTGGCGCTGGCGAATCATGGCCGGAGCCAGGTAGAGGTGGTAATCGTGCAACATAACAACCGGGGTTGATTCTTCACGTTCGATCTCCGTGCTGACCGCGTCGGCAATGGCCTGATTGGCGACGACATAGCCATTCGCCCAGGCATCCTGCAAACGCTGATCTGACAGCGGAGCATCATACGGGCTGTAGAGGTAATGCTGTAAAAACCAGAGCACCTGGTTGCTTACCTTGTCATAGTGTTTGCGATAGGCCATCTTTGGAATAGCCACGTAGCGCAAGTGCATTTTGGGGCCGCGTAAGGGCGACGAAATCAAGCCATCCTCAGCCTCTTTCAAGGCAATCCGATCACCTTCGGTCATCGCCATCGCCACCCAGGTCACATCCATGCGGTTGCCGGCGTCAATCAGCGCCGTCACCATACCACCAGCGCCACGCCGGTGTTTCAGCACGTTATCGTGCGTCATATAGAATTCGACGGGACCACGGTTCGAAGCCATGATAAGCCGCTTCGCGTGAATCTGCGGTTGTGGGTGCGACAGCGCCGAATGTATCGTCATCCTTGTAGGCATGATTTTTCCTTTCTTTACAAGCGCACTGTTCTCTATTGTCTCTTCTTCTCTCTTCTCTTTTCTATCGACAAACCATTATCCTCTCGTTTGCTCGCACGTCCACGAGGGTAATACCTTCTCCCTCAAGCCTTGATCATCTCACGTGCAGACAACCTGATACAAGAACAGATACCATTGCGCATGTAGACACACAAAGTCCCCCATTAATAATACCATATTTAGGGGATGGTACGGAAACTGTACCAGTAGCTTGCCATATGTGGCTCGCGAAGTGTGCAGGTGGTGCGCTTACTAGCTATCTCCTCACTAGCTCACGAAAAAACTAAAGCATTCCCACCCACATCTATATACGTTTTCTCTCTTTATTTCGACTCAATCACCGCTCTCGTTTTTCCGGCAACGCCCTAAAACTTCTGTAGGGGCCGCTTTAGCGCGCTCACCGCCGATTTATCGGCCCCTACAGGATTCCGTTTCCGCGCAACAGATATACGAACAAAAGACATGCGGCGTAGTAAAATATCAATGGTACCTGTACATACGCAAAAACACGCAACTGTTGAGACGAAAAGAGAAGGGAAAGGATGAAAGAGCTTATGACACGTGTAGATGGGCGCGAGGCGGCGCAGCTACGCCCGGTACGCATCAGCGTTGATTTTCTGGATTATGCCGAGGGGTCGGTTTTGATCGCGACGGGCAATACCCGCGTTCTGTGCGCGGCCTCGGTGGAGGAGCGCGTTCCGCCCTTCCTGGAGGGCAAAGGCCAGGGCTGGGTTACGGCTGAGTACAGCATGTTGCCACGCTCCACCCATACACGCACCTCCCGCGAGCGCGAAGGGCGGGTGAGCGGGCGCACACAGGAGATCCAGCGCCTGATCGGGCGTTCGCTGCGGGCGGTCGTCGATATGCAGGCGCTGGGGCCGCGCACCATTCTCCTGGACTGCGATGTCTTGCAGGCCGATGGCGGCACGCGCACCGCATCCATCACCGGAGCCTATATCGCCCTCTCCCGCGCCTGCTCGCTGCTGGCGAAACGCGGCTTGATAACCACTAACCCGATCAAAACGGCGGTGGCCGCCATCAGCGTGGGCGTCGTGGATGGAGCTATTTTGCTCGACCTCAACTACCCGGAAGATTCCCACGCGGAAGTCGATTTCAACGTGGTAATGACGGCCCGACACGAATTCGTCGAGGTGCAGGGAACGGGCGAAGGTGGCGTGTTTGACCGCGCCACCATGGACAGCCTTGTCAACCTGGCGGAACAGGGTATCTCGCAACTGCTGGAAATCCAGAAGCAGTACGTGTGACTACTCCCTCACGCCAGGCCACCCGCAAGCAGCATATGTAACTACTCCCTCACGCCAGCCACCCGCAAGGGGTGGCCCTACTATACGCGATGCGTCTCTGCGAGCATGGGAACGTATATAGTAGGGCCACCCCTTGCGGGTGGCCTGGCGTGAAGGGGGACGGGCGCGATGCGCAGGCGACGAACCCCCGAATCCAACGTCATCCCTGGCGGGTGGCCTGGCGTGAGGGGGGACGGGCGCGATCAATCGGCCCCTACGTGGTGCTAGAAACCATGCGGTACAAAAGTACCGATATAGACATTCGATATGGTAAGATACGTTTGATTGATTAATGAAGCGACCAAACGTATTGCTGGCGATGGCCCATTATTACTGGAAATTACGAAAAGCTTGTGATTATGTCGAGGGCCGTGCTAGAATTCCCCCAGGAACCTGTACATTACATACAGTGCTGTCATGTCCTGTCGGACCAGCGGCGGGGTCGAGGAGGAACCCGTTTTGAAAATGAAGATAGAGCGAAGTTGGCTTTCGCGCATCCTGGATTTCATCAATCCCCTGCGCGACCCAAGCTTGACGGTAGCTGCCGTACTCACCTTTATTGAAGAGGCAGGCCAGCATGATCCCTGGTACTGGATTCTCGTCTTTGGCCTCGTCAACTGGCTGGCGGTGCGCGGTATCGTCTGGTTGGTCGTCAATTTCACCTTTGCGAGCACCTTCATCTCACGCCGTCTGTGGTGGTCCATCAAGCATCCGCGCCTGGCCTGGCGCATCCTGGACGCCGTTGGACACGAAGAGATCGTCATCGGTGGCCTGCCCACCATTGGAGAGGGCGTGGTGCTGCCCGATGGCACGACGATCATGAGTCCCGTGCTGGGAGCCAGCGGCATTCAGGTGCTCGGTGAACTGGCAGCCGGAACCGAGGTTCCCATGCTCGGTATGCCCGATGGGACAATGGTTCCCGACTTCTCCGCGCTGACCGGTTCCGGCATCTTCTCCGGCAACACCTCTGGCGCGCTGCCCGGCATTCCTGGTACGTATGCCGGTTCACCAATGGGCCAGATGGGTATGGCAAATGGCGCTTTCCCCCAGATGGGGAACAGCGATTTTGCCAGCCAACCCACCACCGAAGGGTTCCCCAGGGCGTTTCCACAGCGTCCTTCCGAAGAGGAGGAGCGCTTGCGCCAGCAGCTCGCCGCCTATGCTCGCCTGATGGATGATTGGATTCAGTTCACCGAGGATAAATGGCGTACCGTCAGCGACAGCCAGCTTGGCTGGAAACCACTGCGCGGGCGCTGGGGCAGTTGGGAAGATATATTCTCTGATGTTTACGCGGCCAAAACCTCCGATCCGATGGCGCAGGCCGCGCAGGACGCCGGTGATGCTACGTCGCGTCGCTTCGACAACTCGAAGGAGAAAGGCTCCGCCGCCTCCGCCGTCGCGTGCTTCCTGCGTGATATGATGACACTGCGGCGTGGCTTAGAGATGATGCTGCCCTCGGTCGATCAGGATACAGCGACGGCACCGGTCGTGCAGCCAAACAGGACATATACGGCGACGAGCGGCCAGATGCACAATGGTTCCAGCTTTGGCCCAGGCGCTGGCGGCAATGCCACGACACCTCGCGGCCCGCTTATTCGCCGCCCATCGCAAATCTTCGTCGATGCTGATACACAAAAATAATACTTTGCCATGAAAAACCGGCCCAGACATGTCATTCTTCGCTGCGCTCAGAATCCGGTGGTTCACCAGCGTTCAAAAGGGGGATACAGATTCTTCGCTGCGCTCAGAATGACATGCGAGGGGATCTTTTTTCTGGCTTAGCATAGGACAGGTATGCATAGATATTCACCAAAAATGGTGCATGTGCGCCCCGAACTGGATCGCCTGGCCGAATATATACCGGGCGAGTCGTTGGAAGCCTTCAGCGAACGCACCGGTATCGCTGTTGACCGGCTCATCAAGCTGAATAGCAACGAGAGTCCCTACGGTCCGGCTCCAGCGGTTCTGCAAGCGCTGGGCGATCATCGCACCTACAATAACTATCCCGATACGAACGCGACCGCCTTGCGCGCCGCGCTCTCCACATATACCGGACTCGACAGCCGCTACATTGTGCTCAGTCACGGCAGCAACGAACTGATCAATCTGCTGTGGCATATCTTTCTCTCCGTGGGCGATACCATCATCTGCTGCCCGCCCACGTTCTCGCTCTACACCTTCATCACCACCCTGTGCGGTGCCTA